>CAYLYN010000038.1:0-24202 GCA_964387565.1 uncultured Rikenellaceae bacterium
AACATATTCATTTATTCGCTTTTGAAACCGTCATATTGGCATCAACACTTTTTCTCCATTGATTCAGCAGCCGGTACAATTCATCTGTTTTACCGGGCATGCTTTCTGACAGGTCGGCTGATTCTGAAATATCATCCTCGAGATTATAAAGTTCGAGATCATTTGTCTCATAAAGCTCTACAAGCTTGTATTTGCCCAGCCTTACAGCCCCTGCAGGACGACCAAGCTGATTTGAAAAATGGGGATAGTGCCAGTAAAGAGGTCGTTCTGCCATTCCTGAGGATCCGGGATCAAGAAATTCCTTAAGAATACTCACTCCATCAACGTTTGCAGGTAATTGCTTTATTCCTGTCAGATCACAAAATGTTGGCAGGTAATCGACAGTGCTAAAAACAAAATCCGAAGTGATACCCGCTTTGATCTTCCCGGGCCAGCTGATTATGGCAGGTATTCTTATTCCTCCTTCATAAATATGTCCCTTCCATTTTCGGAGAGGCAGCATTGAGGTAGGAGTCGGACCAAGTTCGTCCAGCCCAAGCCCTCCGTTATCTGATGTAAATATTACAAGTGTATTTTCAAGAAGGCCCTCTTTTTTCAGAGTTTCCATTACCCTGCCAACTCCATCATCAAGGCTTTCGAGCATTGCAGCGTAATATGGATTGAATTTCTCCTCCGACTGGTTATATTTGAAAAAATACTTCATCAGCTTATCGCCACGGGGAATAATACCGACATGTGTAGCTGAATATGCCAGATAGAGAAAGAACGGTTTCTTTTTGTTCTTTTCAATGAATTCAACTCCATACTCGGTTAACTTATCTGTAAGATACTCGGTACCATGATCGGTAAATTCATTTTTATAAGAGTCAAGATATATCGAGTAGTTATAGTAGTCAAGTCCGTTTTTACCTATCATCCGGGCATATTCAAATCCCTGGTTCCACGGTGCTATTGAATCCGCACCGCCCAGGTGCCATTTACCAACCATACCTGTTGAATAACCTTGCTGCTTTAAAAGTTCAGCAATTGTTATTTCCCTGGCTTCAAGATAAGGTTTCCATTCTGCAGGTAACACAGGTGAAGTATCATCTGTCCTGTTACCGGCGATAAAATTTGTGAGTTTCAGACGTGCCGGGTATTTACCCGTCATGATTGAGGCTCTTGTCGGGGAACTTACCGGACATGCTGCATATGCCTGTGAGTATTTAATTCCGCTCTTTGCGAGTGCATCCAGCACGGGTGTTTCATAATGCTTGTTACCATAACATCCAAGATCTTTCCATCCCAGGTCATCAGCAAGAATAAATACTATGTTTGGTTTTGAATCCTGAGCAGATGCAGCACCGGCAATCAGCATCATTGGCAGTACACCTAATAGTCTGTTCATAATTAAAATCTCCCTTTATTATTTATCTGTGTGGCATTGAATTTTTTATCAACCGGTTCTCCTCTTATATTAAATGATTCTGTTTTTATGTATCCCGGAAGCTTTTCATACCAGTCTTTTGTGAGATTCAAGGGAATGTTATCGCCTGTCACTTTCATCCATTCTTTAAGGACTGTTCCAAGCTGTTCCATCTCATTCTGGTAATCAGATGAACCTGCCACATTTTGAAACTGGTCAGGATCCTTTTTGCAGTCATACAGTTCTTCACTGCTTCTAGGGGCTGTAAAAATATCATTCTGATCCGGGGTAAGAGCATTAATCTCTCTCAGACTATCGAGATCCATAAAGGAGGGACTGCCTATGGCATCAGCAGGACCCATCTGCGCAAACTGAGGCCTGGAATTCAGTATATAGAGGAAATCCTTTGTCCGCACCATTCGCTCATGTGCCTCATAATCATGCCAGTTATGCTCGGCAAATATATAATTACGAAAATCCCCGGAAGGATTCTTTAATAGCTCCTTAAAGCTTACTCCCTGAACTGATTCAGGGATCTCCATGCCTGCAAGGGCGAGTATTGTGGGAGCAATATCAATTGAGCTTACAAGGCTGCCTGAGACGGATGATTCAGTTCCCAGGCCTGATGGCCAGTAAATAATGAACGGGCTTCTCAGACCACGATCATTAATCCTTGTTTTGCTATGAGGGAATGGCCTGCCATTATCGGCCATAATGATGATGAACGTATTATCAGCTACCTTCTGCCTGTTCAGCTCCTCGTAAATCAGTCCGACATAGTAATCAAACCTGGCAATTTCATCATAGTAGGCTGCAAGGTCTCTCCTGGTTCTTTCCTCCTGAGCCAGATAAAATGAGGGGATCGAAGATCCTGGATCATGCTTTCCCGTAAAGTCATTTGGTCCCCAGGGGCGGTGGGCATCATGTGATGCAAACCAGAAGAAGAAAGGTTTCTCCGGGGGCCTCTCCTGCAGACATTTAATCCATTGCTCTTCACCTCCGTCACCATTTCCATCCCTGTCATATATTTTATCGAATCCCCTGCGGGCATATGGTCCCATATGAAATTTCCCGGCCTGAACAGAATAATAACCATTAGTTTTAAGAATTTCCGGAAAAGAAATCATGTAGTCAGGAGGTTCGGTATGAAGTTCTGCACCTCCAGTATTATGAGGGTACCGGCCCGTTATAATACTGTTCCGGCTTGGACTTGAAGAGCTGGCTGTCAGAAAAAAATTATTAAATTTCAATCCTGCAGATGCCAGTCTGTCAATATTCGGAGTTTTAACCTGGTTATTGCCGTAACACCCAATGTCATCACGACTTACATCATCTGCAATAAATATTATAAAATTTGGCTTTTTATCTGCTTTACTGCATGATACTGCACTAATTAGTACAGGTGCGGATAAAAACGAGGCAAGAAGCATCCTTTCATATCTCTTTTCCATAATATAAAAATAAGAAAAAACGTATCATCTGTTGCTCTTTTTATACCTGATTACCAATGCCGGCCCTGGCAGACAAACCTCAATACCGTGATGTTCAGTATCGGAAATCAGTTCAATTTCATTTGATCCATTTTTTAAGTTCGCCGGATCAACCTCATTTATTGTACTGACAAGATCATGAGGAGAATCTCCGGAAGTTATTTTATATGAAACACCATTCAATTTGAAAGGATCTTTTATACTTCCCTCACCTCCATCCCATATTCTTAAAGAAAGCTGAGCCTCTTCGATATCCTCAGGATCGACAGTCAGTTTTATACTGGCCTTTTTTAACTGACTATCTCTTGACCAGAATGGAACAGGCATATCGGAACAATAAACTAGTTTCACATGCGGCCTGTCAGATGGAAAACTGAAAGCAGCAGAGACATCTGACCAGCATTTAATTCCATTATTGAATTCAATTAAAGCTAATATCCCCACCGGTTGATCCTGGTCAGGTATCATACGGGTATCCCATTTACAGTTATAAGGTGATTCAGATACAGTTCCAATATGTCCGGTCCAGTTGCGTTTAAACTGGTATCCATGCCACTGCGATTCCTTTCCTGAACCACTCCAGTCATAACCTTTATAATATGCGAAATAATGTACCCTGCTTATCTTTCCTTCATATAACTTATCATATTTGAGCCAGATATCAATTGACTCGGATAAATTAATGTCGCTATACTGTGGAACAGCTCTGAAGTCCGTCAGACCAGATTGTTTCAGAAATGATGCATCGTGCCTGTAATAGCATCTTATCCCAATTTCCTCCAGCAGGAAATGTCCCCAGAAGGTCTCACCCCTGTCACATGCAAACTGGATCGCATTTGTGCCTGTGACAAGTTCTGTATAATCTATTTTTATTCTGGGAAAGAGATATTCGCAATTGCCGGTAGCAGTTTTTTCAGAGGGAAGACTATATGTTTTTCCACCATTGATCTGGAATCTCTTATTGGCAGTCTTTGGATGGCCTCCCCACATTTCACATATAAGTTCTGCCATAATAAGCTGGGAGATTGTATCCGCTACCGTTACAAGAGCAAGACCGTTAACATGAGCTTCATACCTTTCTGAAAATCCCGGATGTGTGCTCATTCCCCTGTCACTAACTCTTGTCCTTTCACCAGCCTGCCTGTTGTTATTTATCCTTCCTTCATATTCCACCCAGTTCTCTGTAAAAAAGAGAGACTGCGAGTATAGAGCATCGATGCTCAGCGAAAGAAACAGAAGAACCAATATATTTCTCATCAAATAATGAATTTATTTCTTTGGGGTGATGAAATACTCATCTTAGTGAATATAATAAAATAGTGTTAGTTTATGCAACTATATTCGGGTTTCATCTTATTAATTTGACATTACCCTGAATACCGGAAGGAATATGATCATATCCTTCAGTCCATCTTACTGCTGTCGGATTTTCCCTAAGACTCTTTACATAGTTACTCAATACAGTAGTATATTTAATCTCCAGGTTATTGGGGCCTTTCTGCAGCAAGCTTTCAATATGGAATCGTGGTCTGCCATACCAGTTGATACCTGCACTTTTTCCATTTAAGAATACTTCAGTAACACCTCTGTTAACTCTATAAAGCTCAATCCACTTTTCTGATCCGTCTGAATTGAATGATGTGGAATAGGTTACAGTGCCGGCGAATGTATTAAGACTAGTGTCTTCCGATGTACCAAATTGGATAAGAGTATCAAAGTTTCTTTCGAAACTGTTTCCATTGACATGCTGAAATTTAAGCTTCCACGGACCAGCAATTGTTGATTCAGTCGTCAAACTCTCCTTCTCAGCAAGAATCCCTGATTTACCCTTCAATTCCGAATCAAAGACTATAAGCAATGATTGTAATGGATGTAATTCAATATTGAGAGCATTTCCGGCTTGACTGTATGGAAACACTTTCCTTGTACCATCTTCCGGGTTCCATACCCATGGTGTCTTATTTCCTGTTGGAAAAGCAGCATCAAAAGTAACAGATTTTGATCTGTTTGAGTTGACAAAGAAGTAAATATCCTTATTGCCTGAAACCTGTTTTATCTGAAAGATATTTTTGTCAGGAGTATCAATAACAACATCTCGTTCAACCTTCATCTTATCCAGAAGAGCTGCTGTCCATGATAATAGTTCATCAGGTGATACAGGTGACGCAATATTGATTACAGAAGAGGGATACTTTTCAGCTATCTCAGAGAAAACATTCCTGATTTGCTGATCATTGCCAACTGAATTATTGAATGATAATGATCTGTTCGGAAAACCGTCGATAGCAACAATTTTTCCTCCGTTATTAACAAATTCCTTCAAAGCCATAGCTGTTTCAGCCTCTATCGATTTAACACCACATAGTATGACATACCCGTACGACATTGGACCATACTTAAGCATGCCCTGTTCTTTTTTTGCATCGCATATTATCTTTTCATCAATATAATCACATGAACTTCCTGCCTGGCTTACAGGTTCCCATAACCTGTAGCAATACCATGGTTCCATATGAAAGGGCACCCTTATAAGTCCCTTTTCACTCCAGATATCTCCTGTGGGTCCCAGTATGGCAATATTCTTTACAGGCTGTGACCTCTGGAAAATATAAGATAACCTGGCATTGTAATCAACCCACTTCTTAAAATATGGCCACCAGGTATTCTGTTCACTAAAATAAGCACCAAATCTTATCCATCCGGGGAAGCCAGCTACAACAGGAGAATAGTTATAGCCATGTAAAACAGTATGGTTTATCCCGGAAATAAAATTCATATCATCGTGCCGTTTAATCTCTTCAAGAGAAGCTTTAAAAACGCCACGGGTATTTGTCATTGCTTCACAGCTTATTACCTTTCTCCCCTTCAGGTGTCCGCCTGAAGCTGCATAAAGGTTCCAGATCATGTAACCGTGACCCTGGTTCCATATCCACTCGTCCGTCTCCATGTCCACTGAATATATCCAGTTATTGCTTTCAGGGATATCAGGGATCATATTCCCCTCCATCATACCCATCAGAAATGGAGTACCATAGGCCTGATACCTGCATTTGAGTCCGTTTTCAGTACAAAAATCCTGGAAGGTCTTTGTAAAATTATCGAGGAATACTCTCACGAGCAACTTGTTATAATCATATCTTACTCGTTTTACCTGATCCCTGAAATTTTCATCATAATCATGAGTTTCATATCCACGGTATGATTCATAAAAGATAAATGGAAACCAGGGTTTCAGATCGTAACCGTAAGCCTGATAAAAAATATCTTCAAAACCATCTGTCCAGTTTGCGCCTGCCAGCTCAATACTATCACAAAATAATGCTCGTATCAGTTTATTTAATGGAATACCTGTATCATCACTTATTTTTTTCAGCCTGGTAAGGTATTCAACTGTAACCTCACTTCTGTAGTGGTTCATCACAGGGCCTGCAGCTCCGGGAGCACCATTTAAAACCTGGCCATGGCCGTTCTGAAGGATCCCGTATACCAGTTTAAAATTGCCTTTTGGCACTTTATATTTT
Source organism: uncultured Rikenellaceae bacterium (assembly GCA_964387565.1). GTDB lineage: Bacteria > Bacteroidota > Bacteroidia > Bacteroidales > VadinHA17 > LD21. Next base: position 6,417 of record CAYLYN010000038.1, read on the forward strand.
AAGCCATCAGAACCTGAAATATTTTCTCTGAGGTCAATGATCTGAGAAATTTCATTTAATGCATCGGGAACAAGACAGATGAACAATATCTCATTACTCAGAGCCACGCTTTCAGATGGCCGGCTCTGAACATCAAGAGCCATTTTCAGGAGGCTCTCTTCTGTTTCACTTATCAGATTACCTCCCTGACATGGTATGGTGTTGGTAATTACTCTTTGTATTGTTTCACTTTCTTTCAGAAATTCTCCTCCGAATGGCCATCCTGAGCCTACAATCAGGTCAGTTATCATTCCTCTTTTCGCTGCCTCCCCTGCTGCTGAAGCAAGAAGCCTGTTCCATTCAGGACTAAGCCAGGTAAGTGATTCCGTACCGGAAGTATCACCCTGTGGAGGCATTGCAATGGGATTGATTTCAACGCCTCCTATTCCTGCAGAATGCAGCACATCAAGCTGCCTCTTAATTTCTCCCTCAGTTATTCTGTTACCATTCCACCACCATCTGACAAAAGGACGAGCCTCTGAAGGAGGATTTACGAATTCCTTATAAAGATTATCACTTCCGGAATGGTTACATTGACAGAAGGCAAGGAATGAAGTAAGAAGTAATAATGAACCGGTTTTTTTCATCTTTTAACTGTGAAATATTTAACACTACTGTTGCACTTATCAGATCCCTCCCAGATTAAAAAGGTTATAACCATTTCCGGTTTGAACCCGGTTCGTCTTATAGAAAGGATTTGTATAGCGAATATTAGCCTGATTATTATCCTTTGCGTTTACATCCGCCCATATTTTCAGCCAGCCGTCATGTGAATATGAAAGTATCTGCTCTCCCTGCAGTTTTGTAAATTTGCATGCCATGGCTGATAAACCTCCAATATTTCCAATAATACTACCCTTTCTGTCAAACACATTCCCGTCTCCTTCAAAGTAACCCTTTACCAGTTCATGTATACCATCGCCATTCAGATCCACTGGTATAGTTGTATAAACGCCAAATCCCAGGCTGATCCTTACACCACTTAAAGCATCATAGGTGAACTCCTCCACCTCCGTTCTGCGTTCCCCTTCAGCTGTTCTTATCTTTTTCCCTATTCTAACTCCCAATACCACAGCTTCGCCATTAGCACCCAGGCGTGCAGCCCAACCCGTATCCATATGACCCTGATCAACATCGCTCCATAGAATATTTCCTTGCTGGTCATACATTACCAGTCTCGGTGACTGGTTATTAAAACTTTCCCTGCAGGTAAATATTCTCCAGGTTTTACCAGTGTAATCAAAAACAGGCTGTACGATATCTGAATGCCCTTCCCATTTATCTTCATCGGCACAAAATAATTGCCTCCCCTTATCTAGCTCAAAGCACCGTTCTCCCCACAGGAGCTCATCAATCCCATCATTATTGATATCCACAACCGGTGTAACATGGCTTCCCATAGCGCCTTTCTCATCCTTTGGCATATATTTCTCCCACCTTAACGACATGTCGTTGTTCCAGGCCTGGATCCTCATTGGTCCATAAGTGCCCTGGGCGGTAATCAGCAAAGGTTTTCCATTCACGTATCCACCTAAAATAAAATGACGGTAGAGATGCGACAATTCCTGTGGCACTTCCGGATCAGGCCATTTAACTTCTGATAAAAGTTTTCCTGTTTCAGGATCCAGTTTCTCAAGCATATAATTCCTGTAGTTAAGCGGATGCTGAAGATCGCGGTTGTTAATAATCCATATTTCATCACGATCATCCTGATCAAGATCAAAAGCAAAAAGAGGACTGAACCAGATACCCGGGACAACACCGCCACCCAGATCCTTTTTCCAGAGAAGTTCTCCCGTAGTAGTGAGCACTGCAACTTTTAAGGTATGTTTGGGGAAAAAGAACATTCCTTCCCAGGGATCTACCTCTGCCTCTTCTGAATACATAACAGCAATGGCGTTGGGGTATTTATTGCCGATTTTCACAGGAACAGCTCTCAGTTGCCCGATTTTATCTGCCAGTTTGAGTTCCATAACCGGTTTTAAGCTGAACTCCTGACCATTACAGAAGAGCTGAAAAACGAGAGAAAAAACAAGAATAAAAACTAAACGACTAATTCTCATATATTTATGATAAGGTTATAATTAAAACAGTATATCTATTCGCTTATATGAAGTCAGGTTTGGTGTTCCGTCATCTGTCACTTTAAGAACCAGGTGAAGAGAGTTCACATTACCAGATAGAGGCAATTTAACAGATGCTTTTGCGTTTTCTGCAGTCATTTCAATCTTTCCGGAAAGATTTTCCATATCAGGATAAACCATCCACTCATACCGAAGCGAATTATCATCACGATCGGACGAGGCATTCGCATCAAGATATACTGTTTTCCCTGGTTTGGAATTAATTGTCAGAGGATCTCTGGTACCCGAACCGTTGACAATAACCAGGGGAGCATGATTGCATTCCGAAAATGGATACACGCACCAGTCCATTCTTGCAGACCAGTCTCTCTGAAAATCATCCCTCCATCTGTAAACTGTCGCCCTGGCATTTCTTTCATCCAGATATAAATCAGGAGTATCAGTAAAGTAACCTCTTTCATTCTTCAAAAACCGTCCTCCCCAGCCTCCAAGCTCAGGATGCTCAGATACATTAAGTCCGTTATTCAGAAAGAAAAACCACGAAGGAGTATCACCCTCCTTCATAACACCATGAGGATTGGGTGCAGTCCATGTTTTAACAGGGTATAGCTCCCCAAGCGGACCATGTTTATTCAGAACATTTTCACTGATCCATAGCATTGACGTAAGGTTTTCATCTCCTCCCAGGTACATTCCGCGATATGCTCCTTCTCTCTTGTCATACCCTTCAGGTGCTTTGGCCAGGATGTAAAAAAGTGAGGGATGCTCATTGAAAATATTATCGAATATTCTATCCTGATCGTTGATATCGTAAATCCTTAATTTTGCAATAAAACGTTCGTACTCCTTTGCTGATCTCTGGTTTTTAACTTTCCAGAGTGCTTGTGCCAGATCGGTTTGTCCGCCAAAAATGCAAATGTTCAATGGTCTTTTATCTCTTTTATCAGCTACCCTGATAATCCATTCTGAACCTTCTGTATCGTGGCCTTCACCTACATTTTTCCAACCTCTTTCCGGATTTCCCTTCTTAACCACAGAAAGGAGCTGTTCAGGAGAAGGATATAGCGAATTGTGCTTCAGCAGATTAGGGTATACCTTTTTATATCCGTAAATTACCTCTCTGATCAGATCAGGTCTGACAACAGCTTCTTTCAATTCACCCGGTGTTCCGGAAGCTGAGGAGATTACTCCTTCAATATCAAATTCATTTGAGTAGACCATCAGGCGAATCATCGATTGCATATCATCAGGATCTCCACCTATATCTGTAGTAATCAGCAATCTGGGAACCTGGCTAAATCCCATGGGATCTAAAATGAACACTGTCAGAAGGATAAATAAATATTTCATTGTAAATCTTTGAAACAATAAATTTTATGAAAACAATTCCAGATCTTTCTTTATAAATTTAATTCTCAATAATGTTTTAAAACACTTTCAGGCTTTGGAAAATTTCTTATCGAACATTGAAAAATATTTTCATAGATTAATAAGGTGTCTCATTATTAAAATGTTACAAAAGGAAAATAACAAAGACCTACCACCCTGGGAATATATAAGTGTAATTGACTGAAGATTCATTAGTTCCGGTTTCATTACCAGAATACAATATAAAAATATTCCAGCTCACATCCTAAATGGTATATGAAAATCCTATATTCCAGCTAAATCCGGGAAATGGAGAAATATTACTTGTAATAGCCTGAATGCCATGAAAGAATAGAGCAATTGGCACCTTTCTCACTGAAGCTGTCAGCTTCGGAGATATAAATAAACCATCATTGTTGCCGTTATAGTTGATGTTAAACAGGTGAATATTAGCTGCTAAAAGGACTGATTTCCCAAGCTCTATTTCAGACCTTTCAGCCATAAGAGCCAGGTAATGCCCTGTTATTGTACCGGGATCCTGTCCCATATCATGCCAGTATGCTCCGGATATAAAACTCCTGGCTGAAGGTTTATAAACAGAAGTAAATTCAATAGCCCAGTATCTCTGGCCCTGTAATAGTGTCTGATCGGGTAGTTTATAATCGCTGAAATACATACTGAAGTTCAGACCGGTCCTGAATTCTAATTTTTGCCTGTCAATTATTTTATACCTGATCCAGTTATCAATGAACCAGGGCTGGATATCAAGATCATAGGCGAGAACAGGTTCATAATTAAACCTGCCTTTTGTTAAGGATGGAGCAGCAATTACTGCCGGAGCTCCAAGAGAAAATGAAGGTATTGAGGATATCCCGTTTGAATTTATGCTGAAATTACAGCTAGCTTTCAGTTTTGATTTTTCAGGATTCTCCTGAGTATAAACTAATGTAAAAATGAAGAAGAGAACCAGAATACAGGAGACTCGCATTATCATATAATTAATGGATACAAAATACGTTTTTTATCACTAATAACGTAAAACCACTAAAACAATTAAGAGATTAAGAGCTTTATAGCTCATTCAACCTGGCATTTACATGCTCAGAATCAAAGGCTTTCAATATTTAGTCGATAATGAGTATATATCAGGATTGTTTAAGGGTATACTTGCTGACCAGCTTCTGTAATTCCTTCCTGTTGACAGGCTTGGGTAAATAATCATTACATCCGGCTTCTATTGCCTGTTCCCTGTCACCTGACAGAGAATAAGCAGTCTGTGCAATTATCGGAATTGTGGGATTGAATTCCCTTATTTTCCTGGCAGCTTCAAGGCCACTCATCCCGGGCATTTTGATATCCATTAAAACAAGCGATATATCATTGTCTCTTCTTACCATATCAACAGTATCCTCACCGGTAGTAGTCCTGATAAAAGTAACATCATCAAGCATCAGAGCTTTTTGCAAAAACAGGTAACTGGCATAATCATCTTCAGCTATAAGAATCTTCTTACCTGATACAAGAGTATTATTGGATTTGACAGGAGTTTCTTTTCTGTCCATTTCCCCGTCATCAGCAATATACGGTAACGAAAATGTAAAAACTGTACTACGGCCAACTTTAGATTCCACTGTTATACTGCCTCCCAGCATTTCTACGTATGCTTTAACGATTGAAAGGCCAAGGCCTGAACCTTCGTGTGTTCTGGAGGAGGAAAGGTCAGCCTGAACAAACCTTTCAAACACAGAGCCAATTCTTTCCGCCGGGATGCCTACACCTGTATCCTTAACATAGAATATTATTTTCTCACCATCGAGATGACAACCAAACTCAACACTTCCTGAAGGAGTGAATTTTATTGCATTTTTAATAAGGTTTGAAATAATACTGTCGAGTTTTTTCTTATCGGTTCTGAAAAACTTTACTCCTGAAGGAAGCTTGTTTTTTATCAGGTATTCGAGCCCCTTCTGATTTGTCTGCTGACGAAAGAAACCATTATAATAACCGAATAGCTCCGAAACATTTACAGTGGATAAAGTCACCTTTAATCCACCTGATTCTATTCTTGAAACTTCAATGATATCATTTATTGTCTCCAGCAGTCTTTGCCCGCTCTGAGTGACAATATTTATATAAGCACTTTTGTTCTCATCAGAAAGATCAGGTTCGTTGAGAAGATTAAGGAATCCTATTATGCCACTCATCGGGGTCCTGATTTCGTGACTCATATTTGCAAGGAATGCTGACTTTAGCCTGTCACTCTCCTCTGCTTTCTCTTTTGCGGCTACAAGTTTTTGTTCAGCAATTCTTTTCTCTGTCACATCTCTTCCATAAGCTGAAAGACCCGTGACTTTTCCATCAACCAGAATCGGATTAATGGCAACCTCAATATAGATTGATGTATCATTTATGTCAATCCTGTCTTCGAATATAAAATGTTCGTTCCTGAATGCCCTGTCATACCGGGCCTTCCATAACTCCCTCAGATCTTCAGGAAGAGCCTCAATAATATTAACTCCCTTTGAAAGCAGCTTGCCAAATGTCTGTTTAAAAGCTGTTACAAATACCTCATTCACGTACTGTATCTCGTAGTTCAGATTAACTGACCAGATATTTTCCAGAGTATTTTCTATTATGGCTTTCAGGTTTGCTTCATTCTCTTTTATAGCATTTTCAATACTTCTCTCCTCTGTAATATCTTCAAGAACACCATCAAAATATGCAGGATTACCCTGTTTGTCAAATATCAGCTGACTGTTATCTCTGACCCATATTAATTCACCATCCTTCCGTCTGAGCTGGAATTCACTCTGCACAATACCTTTTCTGTTAACTGCGTTTTTGAGCTGCTTTTGCCTGTTTCCGGGATTAGCATACAACCGGGTTACATTAATTTGAAGCAACTCTTCAACTGACTCATAATTCAGCATTCTTACCAGAGCCATATTTGTATATACAATCCTGCCTTCAATATTTGTTCTGTAGACTCCTACCGGAAGCTGCTCCATAAGTGACCTGTATTTATCTTCACTTTCTCTTAGAGCATCTATTGTCGATGAGAGTTCAGTATTATCCCTTGCCATTGCAAAGACCACATCCCTTCCAAAATATTTTCCTCTGTTAAGAACAACATCCTTAGGAAAAACCTCACCGTTCTTCTTTAATCCCCACCACTCAAATCTTTGAGGTATACCATCGTATGCTTTACGAATGGATTGATAGGTTTTTTCAAGATCGTTACGCCCCGGGGCAGATAGTTTTTCAGGAGTATAACCTACCATCTCATTCCTGTCATAACCATACAATTGAATTGCAGCATTGTTAACATCCAGAAAAATTCCGTTTTCATCAAGAACATAAATGGCGACGATAGTATAATCAAAAAGGCTCTTATAACTTAATTCACTTTCTGCGAGGGAAGCGCTCATCTGAGTGAGCCTCTCATTTTCAATAAGCAGATAACCTGTATTCTCAAGCTCGCTCTGAAGGCTTTTAAGGAAGGTAATATCCTCAAATATAGTAACCAGAAGATTATCTGCTCCCTTTACAATCTGAACATCATACCATCGCTTTAGTTTTTCCGAGTAAAATTCGGTCTTTTCCCCTTTTCGGTCAGATAAGAACCTTTTATACAGGGCAACCAGCCCTCTTTTATTGCTCCCTTTATTTTTAAGAATCTCAGAAACCTTTTTCTCTTTAAACTCTTTCGGATCAATATCCGTTAAAGATTCAAAGACCTGATTCTGATCAACTATTTTAAAATCTTCAGGTTTCCCATCTTTGTCTGAAATTATTTCATGGCAGGCATATCCAAACCCTGCATTTTTTATTACTGACTGATAGAACCTTTCCTCCATATTTCTTCAATCAAATAATGCGTTTTTTGCAAACAAAATACCATCACCGATATGATGTCGATACAAATTGTAAATTTAACCTAAATATCTGTTTTTATTATTTAATATACATGAAATGAGACCAAAAACTTATTTAAGAATAATATTTTTTATCAGGATCCTTAAACACTACAGGATTTCATTTAAAAGTATGGGAAAACATAAAGATTTTTCAATAAACTGACAGCACAGGCAGATAATGATAGCAGCACAATTCTTAAAGCAGGATTGTCTTCCTTCAATTCAGAATTCCAGAATAAAAAGGATATAAAGATCAGTGCAAGCGAAATTTCTTATGATTAAGCTTGCTGCCGTTAAAAAATACTATGTTTAATTATCAAGGTTAGGAATTGCCTGATCCTATATTCCAAGAGATATCAGCTTTTCTATAATACGTGCATTAGCATCTTTGTCTCCCTCGTTCAGGATAAAGCCCGTATCATTTGTAAATACAGCTTTGCCCCATTCAATCAGTTTTGACCGTGAAGGGAAGGCAGCTATCTGGCTATCTAGCCATTTAAGAGCCTCCTCTTTGTTTCCTTTACGATCATAAGCCCAGGCCGTAACAACAGCGTTCGAAGGGATGAAGTTTCTTACCGTATTCTCAATTCCCGGAGAAAATTCAATGACTTTATCGAGCTTTGAAATAGCCTCATCACTCTTTTTCAATTTGTTAAGACAAATATAACTCATCCAGTTCTCCAGACGTGTATCAATATCTTCTTCATAAGGTTTTCCCACACCCAGATTTTCAGGCCACATATCTGCCTGTTTGATGAACTTCAATGCTCCTGAATAGTTCTTTTTCTCCATCAGTTGAACGGCCTGCATCAGTTTGGCTTCACGATACATCTCCCTGCCACCTGTTGCTCCTTCAACCGGAATGATGTTCAACCTCGTAAGAAGTACATCAGCCTCTTTATATCTCTTACTCAGAAGCAAAGCTCTTGCATGGACAGTACCCATCCTGAAGTCATCAGGATGAGCTTTATAGAAAGGCCCTGTGATCGCAATCGCTTTATCATACTGTCTGTGAGTGATGTAAAAATTTGCCAGATAGTGCTGGTATCGCCACTGCTTATCGAGAGAGAGAGCCGTTTTAAGATCTTTCTCACATTGAGCATCATCTTCACCTTTCAGCATCTCTGCTCTTACCACATAGAAAGGAGCAAAGTCAGGAATATTAGCACATGATTTTAACAGTGATACTGATTCATCAATACGGTTCCTGTCCTTATAAATAAGTGCAAGATGGTACTTAAGAAGCCAATGATCCTCTGTCTTCATAAGCGACTCTATCACTCTGGCAGTCTCCCAACGGCTTGGAAATGAAAAATCGGGCCTGATTGAAGTAAAATCCACTCTCCTGCCCTGCAGATAACTCTGCCAGTATTCGCTTTCCGGAGTTTTCGGAGACAATTCCAATACTTTAAGCATCTCGTCCCTGCAACCAGCATCAAAATACCATACCGCCAGTTCCATCAATGTTTCATAAGGCAGTTCATTTCTGATAAGCGATAGAAACTCTGTTTTGCTCTCCTCGTTATTTCTCCACAGATACTTCTCAAACCTTGAAAAATGATTCAGAGGATCAAATGCAAGAAGCGTTTCCAGGACACGCTCTGAATTTGACTTATCTCCCATCTTCCTGAATATCACTGCCTGCATCTGCAGAGCCTCAATATTATACCTGTTATAGTCCACAGCCCTTTCAGTATACCCGATAGCTCTTTTATAATCCTTTTCCTTAAGATACGATCTGCCTAACCCGGTGTAGGCAGCACTCCTGTAATCCGATGAAAGGGTAGCCAGGCTGAAGCCGTCCCTGGCATCGGTTATATTGCCAAGCCGGTCATTGACAAGCCCATAATAATAGTTACATTCTCCATCATGAGTGTCGATGCTGAGAGCCCTCGTTGCATATTCAAGTGCTTTATCATATTGCAGGTTCCTGAGCATAAGTTCACTCAGCCGAAGCAAGGTCGGAATATGGTTATGGTCAATTTCATATGCCGCTTTAAGCTTCTCTTCTGCACGAGGATACATTTTCTGATCCATTGCCTCCCTTCCTTCAACATACAATCCATATGAACTCTTCCAGTCAAAATCATCAGGAGCTTTAAGTGGTCTATTAATAACTCTGTATCCGGGATCTGAGTTATATACCACCTTGTTCAAACCCACAGTAGCCACCAGGTTCTTTTCATTTCCACTGAACCTGACTGAATCGGCAAATGTTTTCAGGGGATCAAGAGAGACCTTTTTACTGTATAGGATCTTATCTCCTTCTTTAATCTCAAGCTGATCGTCAATTCTCTGAGCAGGGGCGAAATAGACCTTCAGAAAGCCGTCCTCCGTTATAAGGTTAAGTGCTCCATATTGATTTGCCTCAACATATCCGCGGGTATTAAGAACCGGGTAGAAATATTCAGTCCATATATCTGTTGCATAGGGAGCAAAGTCCTTATACTTAAAAGGTGTGTACAATGAACCGCCGGAGTTCTGGTTAAATAGCCTTCCCGACTGCATTTCAACATACTGGCCATCTTTGTCAGTAAGCAGTTGTTCCCAGATCATTCCCTGCCGCGACAGCCCCCATATCCATATTTTCTTACCTGCTTTATCATCATAATCGCCATACCTAACAACGCCGAACTTATCATCGTGCCAGTAACCACCCGCAAATCCGGCATATTTCCCGATTACATGATATGACTTATAACCTCCGAAATTATTCTCTTCATAGAATGATATCTTTTTGCCGTTCTTCTCATTTACCGGCCAGCTTGCAAATTCTCCGCCATGTCCGACATAATGGGTTCCGGGGAAAATGAATTCCAGGTTGCCAGCTGACTTGTAACCACCATTGAGCCAGTGATAATAGGGTTGTGAAACTGCCGTTGAATTGTACCAGAAGGTCCTGGTTACGAAATATGCCTTGTCTTTTGGTAGCCTTATTTCGAGTCGCCAGTTGCTCCGGGTAAGGAGATCCAGGACGCCTACTATACAGCTTACACTTCCGTCATCATTATTCTGAACAACATAATCGACCGGAGTGGCACAATTAGGAGTATGTCCGATTATTCCATAGTTTAGTTCCAGTCCTCCGGAGGTATAGGGTCCACGCATTGAAATATCCCGGAATTTGACAGCATGATTATAATAGATAAATGGCTCACCTGTAGATTTCTCAATGGCAGTCCACACTTTCCCTCCCACCTCAGGAAAAATAAGGACTTTTATATAATCATTCTCAAGCTCAACAACTTTCCATTCCTTCTGAACAGGCTTATCAGTAAATCCGTCATACCTGAAATAGGGATAGAGAGAGGTCAGAAGAGGCACAGGGTTAGGATCAGAATAAGGATAAGTGGTATAAGCCTGTGAATATTCCTTTACAGTGGTATTTCCTGCTTGTGAAAACCCTGAATATGTGACACATAGAAATAAAATCATTATTGACTCAATCCTGAATAAAGAGTTTTTTGCTTTCATGTTTGATGAATTTATTAATACGCTTAAATATAATAAATAATCCATAGGAATTACAGAGTAATTGGATACTAAACTTCTGTTGATAACCTGATAGCTTATTTTACGATAAATACCTTGCTGTAAGATACTGATTTACCATTGCTGTTGGTTCCCTGTAAATCAATTTCATACGACCCGGGTATGTCGGATGTCCAGAATTCAATATCAAACTTTCCCCCGGATTTATCTGAGACTGAAGGATTCCAATATAGTGTATTCCGGAAATCAGGAATTCTTGATTTCTTCATATCTGCTGAATAATAATCTGGAGCAGAGAACATCTTCGAGGATTCAAGAACCCTGTACTTCAGTCTTACTGCATAATCAGGAAGAGTTACTCCGCGAAAATCGCCAGCCTTTGTTATAACATTAACAATCCCGAAGAACATATAATCCCCGACCATATATAAATCCCTGACAGCATCTATTTTTTCAATATCCTCCGGATCAAGACCGGCGATAATTGCAGGATCATTTATTACCACACCATCAATAAAAAGTACAGGAGGTTTTTCATATACACGGTCAGTAACAGGATCAGCAACTGTCATGCTGTAAGAATTCCTTCTTCTTTTTAACTGAATCCCCGGAGTAAGCTCAAAAAAGACCTCTTCCATCAGTGGAAGCTGTATGTAACGATCCATAAATAATTCAATATCCGGTGTACCATAAAACCGCTTTTGCTGAGTTGACAAAGGAGAGATATCAACACAATCTTTCTTATAATCAATCCCATAAATTTTTGTCACCTGGTAGTTTACACCCCATTTTGTGATATAATCAGGCACAATCAGGACAGAACTGTCTGCCCCTGAGTCTCTTTGAATATCGTCCTCAGCAAAGCCTGTTTTCATTATTATTGCTCCATCGTTATCAGCATTCTCAGGTTGTATTATCAGATCCTTTGTATCAATGGTTACGGGAATAGTAAACATGAATAAACCTGAGCTATCAGTTCTTGAGTATTGGAATGTTGCTGTTTTTCCCGGCGCTGAAAGGAACAGTACTTTTCCTGCTAAAGCATTACGTGTCATCTTATCAATATACCTGCCGGTCAGATAATGGAAATCCTTCTCCATAAAATGCTTAACTGAAGGCAAAGTTCCTGACATAATCCTGTCCCAGTCTATCCAGTTGCTCCTGGTACTTTCCAGAAATCTGGCAATAGTATCAGCCGGGATATCTGAAAGACTTTTATTCCTGATCGATTCAGGCAATATGCCAAATTCAGTCGCAAAAACCATGTAATCATCTATTCCTGGATTTTTTGTCCTGCCTTCGCAGGGGATTACTGATATGCTGAAATTACCTGAACCTGACAATTCTGATCCATTGTTAAAGCTGTTAAACTCAAGGGTGACTTTTTGCCTGCGGTAAATAGTATCCCCCGGCTGGAAATTCAGATCTTCATTATCCTTAGATGGGGTGTATAAATATTTTTCAACCAGTGGTTTCAGTTCTGAATTAAAAATTACTACCTGATTTATCCCGGGAGTAAGGAGAGTATCCGGGACATGAGTATGTACTTCCCCTTCCTGAATCCTTATTGGTTTAATAAGATCAACTATTCCGTGTGTCTGAATTAGAATAAAACACTTGTCTTCACCTGAAGCGAGAAAATCTTTGGTAGATGATATGCTGATATCTGTTCCTTCATTTTGTTTCCTGATCACATTCAAATCAATCCCAGGATCTGGCTTCATGCCAGTATTGGAATTTTCATTTTTCAGAGACTGGTTTTGAAATACAGATTTTCCACCTAGGCTCCCTGAGCTGAGCGCATTATAAATATTTATCTCCCTGACAAAGCAATTTACAGGCATGAAGTTCTTCATCCAGTTAGTATATGCTTTAATAATATATCTGCCTGTTGAAAGTGTATCAGGTAACACAAAATATCCGGGTCCGCAGCCATCTTTGAGACCGATACGTTTTCGTACAACCGGGCGGCCATCTGAATTAACCAACTCAACATAAACAACAGAGCTGGAGGATGTTATATAATTAGTCTGTCTGTCGATCAGATATGCTTTAAACCAGAAATCCTCTCCTGATATATACTCGTCTCTGTCGGAATGAAGATAAATTTCTTCACGGGGAACTGCCTCACAATAATCCTTTAATTTTTGCCTTAGTATTTCTTCCGGAGTACCTTCGGTTTGCCCGTTCAGTTCAGACAACAAAAGCAGAAGAGCAATCACAGTCAATAATCTGTACATCTGATTCACTGATTATCAATATTATCATCCCAGAAATCAGGCCTTATTTTCGTACCACGTACTGTGCAGTCAGCACAAGACTTATTGTATGTTATCACTTTAACGGGAGGATTCTCAAACGAACCGTCGATAATAACCCATACATATTTGCCAAGACCTGAAATAGCCTGACCAGCAGGTATTGTCCCATTGGCACAGTCACGATATATATCAACCTGTCCTGAAAATTTATCTTCAATAAAAAGCCTCCTGCTTGTTTTTGCCGACACGGAGAAATAACCAAGGACTTTTTCTCCCGGATCATCAACACAGTAAATATTACCCTGGATTGAAGCCGGAATGATGTCGTAAAGGCTCCCTGTCTGTTCAGCAATTTTCCGCATCTTGTCCCAGTAATCGAACTCCTGTTCATTTATCGAATACTGGATGACAAGGATACTATACTTGTACGCCAGCCTGTCAGTTTCATTTGACAACAAGTTAACAGGATACCGGTTTACCGAATTTTCACTTAAGAGAGTAGTATTTTTTATCAGAATGGAAGTCGACCTGTTCGTAGTCCAGCATATTCTGTTCGGAACATCATAGGGCAGCCTGATTTCCCATGTTTCGATATAATCCCATCTGAAATAATTGCACTCCTCACCTTTGTCTTTTGAGTCCAGGTAGATTATGCAACCTTCACGTGGCGGACGATCTTCATTACCGGCATCAATAAGCTCCCTTTCAAAAAATAGTTTGTCAATAGCTGGTACCGGTTTCATCTCAATTGGCAGCGACTCATAAGAATGATTATATGGCCCTCCCCCTTTACCGTTAATCTTCAGGGTGTATGTTCTCCCTATCTCACCCCTGAATTGTAAGGAATCAGTGATATAGTATCCATTACCGGTTTCCTTAAGAGTCCAGGAATTACCAAGATCATCAAATAGTCTGACTGTGTAACCAAGAACTGGCTTTACATTTGCTTTTTTATCAAGAGGAAGAGATCTTGTAAGCCTGATAATGTTAGTTTCAGGCTGATCTGTAACAAGACCTTCCACTACAAGGAGTTCCCTGTTCTCCTCTAACTCAGGCATGAACTGGGTAACACATCCAGTTGGAATCAGCATAAATGCAAATAAACCCGGGAGCAGGAATTTCTTCATATCTTAAAAATCAAAACTATATGTTATGGAAGGAATAGCCTGGGAAAAGACCGATAGCTTATACCCATTTATAACATTTCCTTCCTTCCTGAAATAAACAGAATATACATTTTCCCTTCCCAGAATGTTATATACCGAGAAAGTCCAGCTTGGATGAGCAATGCGTCGTGATTTAAGATTGCCATTGTAACGAAGCAGCAAATCGAGACGCGAGTAGTCAGGCAATCTGTATTTGTTTCTGTCGGTATAGTGAATAAGAGTCTGATTTCTGATTGAATACTGAGTTATCGGGTATGTAATAGGCCGCCCGGTATTCAGGATATAATTGGCAGAAAAACTCAACCTGCGTGAATAGAGATAACCAAATGTAATTGCCAGATCATGAGGCTTGTCAAAATTTGCAGGAAACCACTCCCCTGAATTGATCTTCTCATCAGTTCTGTCACTGGTACTCCTGAGCAGAGCTCTAGAGTATGTGTAACCTACACTCCAGATATAACGGCCTTCCTGTTTTTTTACCATCAGTTCAATACCATATGACTTACCTTCAACATCAACAAGATCCTGTTCAATGGTGCTGTTCATTACGAGGCGTGTTCCCCCTTTATAATCGACAATATTCTTAGTCTGCTTTAAATAAACCTCTGCTGATGCTTCAATAACCTTAATAAAATTGTAGTAAAAGCCGGCGGCATATTGATCCCCCGTTTCGGGCCTAAGGTAATAATCACTCAGTTTCCAGGTATCAGATGGTGAGATTGAAGTTGAATTTGTTAACAAATGAAGATATTGCCTGGTCCTGTTATAATTTATCTTCAGCGAACTCTTACCCGATAATTTAAAATTTAAGGACAATCTCAATTCCGGTCCCAAATATGTTTTATAGATCTCACGAGAACTGAAATTAAGAGTATCCGAAACCGTGGATTCACTTCTTGCATATAAGGGGTCATAAAGAAGTACCTCCTTAGGCCCTGACGCAAAATATGATGAGAGCCTCACTCCTGCATTTATTGAAAAATAATCTGTTACAATAAACTTATCATCGATGTACAATCCTGTTTCCAGTGCATGTTCTCTTTCAAGTGAAACAGGTGTTACAAGTGATGAATCCCCGGCAGGAAGATTACTTCCGGGCAGTACTGAATACCTGGTAAGACCTATTCCGAAATTGACTTCATTTCTACCCTCATACCAGTTAAAGTCTGATTTAAGTTCCGTGCTGCTAATCTTATGAGACAGGACAAATGCCTCCTGAAGATTCCTGGTACTAGATATATCATAATCGTAGTTACTATTATTTAATGTAATAACGGAAAAGAACTGACTGTTGAAAAAATGACGCCACTTCAAGGCGTAAATTCTGTTATCGTAAGCATAGGTTGTATCAGAGTTAAATTTAAAGGAATCATGACTATTATATGAGGAAAAATCAATTTTATTGCTTTTGTTCAGATCAAGAGTTAATCGCCCGTTCAAATCATAAAATGAAATGCTGCTGTTCTTAAGTGACGGATTATCAAACATATGAATAAGCCAGTCGGAATAGGTAGTCCGGCCAGCCAGCATATAGGTTAGTTTATCCTTTATGATGGGGCCTTCCACAAGAAGCTGGGTTGTCACAGGACTTATCCCGGCCTTGCCGGCAAATTCTTTCCGGTTACCTTCCTTTGAAGATATATCCAGGACTGATGATATTCGGCCTCCATATCTGGCAGGAATACCACCTTTATATAAAGTGACATCCCTTATTATCTCGGAATTTACTGCAGAGAAAAAGCCAAAAAAGTGAGATGCATTATAAAGAGGAGCTCCATACAGTAGTATAAGATTCTGATCGGCTGATCCTCCTCTTACATTAAATCCTGCTGAACCTTCTCCTACTGATTGAACCCCGGGTATCATAAGTACATTCTTAAAGATATCAGCTTCTCCCATTGGGCTTGGCAGCAACTTAAAGGATGAAATGTTTATCTTCTCCATCCCAACCTCAAAACGCTGGAACATCACATTTTTTTCAGCCGAAATAACTGTCTCCTTGATTGGAATAAGCATACTGTTCATCTCAACATTCAGCTCTCCCGATCCATAGAGGTTTACGTTTATCTGTTTTTCTTTCATGCCAATGAATGAGAACTGAAGGAGATGAGATTTACGTGGAAGTTCTATTGAATAATAACCATACTGGTTTGATATGGTCCCGGCTGATTCCCTGAGAACATAAACCGTTACACCTGAAAACGGCAGTTTTGTGTCCCTGTCGGTAATGTAACCTGTAATTGTTGCAGGCTTATCTATATTTCTGTCGGCCGGATTCCCAATATCATAATTTATATTCTCTGATCGCTCCTCATCTTCCTGCATTTCTCCATAATCGGACGGAGGAACATACATTCCTTCCTTGCTTTCAGGTTTGTCAGAATCCTTAATGGCAAAATTACTTGTAAGTATTATGTTACTGTTATCATCTATATAGTAAAAAAGTGATTTTTTACTAAGCACCATGAACAATAGATCAGATAAAGAATAATTTCCTTCCGATATTGAAGGATTAATATCCTTAATCCATTCATCCTTGTAAAAAAATTTAACCTTGTATAATTTTTCAGCTTTTTGAACGAACTCATCAAAATTCATATCCCCCTTTTCCCAATAGACCTGCATTCTCTCCTGTCCGCTGAGCGATAAGGAGAAAAAACAAAACACTACAAGGAAACGGATCATAGACCTCATTTTAATAATCTAAGGCTTAAGAGAGTTTAAATATATCAGTACCGGCACATATGAATCAGGGATTTTTACTGATAACCTTATGCCGCTGGCTCTTTTATATTCCTTTATCCCGCTCCATCTGTCCCCAAATTGCCTTTTAAAATCCCTTTTGTTCCTTAACTGGAAAATAACGCCATCCCTTAAAAGATATAGACGGTCAACCTGAACGAAATCCTCATAATTTTTCCCCGGGCCCATCCCTGAAATCTCTTTCCTGCTTTTTACATATAATCCCGGATTTCCGTCATACAATACATTTACATAACCGGATAAACTATTTATTGAATCAGAATTTAGTCGCAAAAAATTATATTCCCTGCCTTTAAAGTTCATTGTAAATTTATCAGTCATTTCCCTGTTAAGCTGAAGTATTATTCCTTTGTCAGTTATTGTAATTATTTCATCATTGAGTATATCGTACTTTATCCGGAGCTTATGAAAAGTCTTGCCGTTCACAGTTACACTTCCCGATAGAAATTCATCAGAGAACAGAAACTGATTGCCCTGAACAGCGGCATGCAGATTCCGCCAAACCCTGCCATTATAAAGGAACTGATTTGATCGAATGGTATCTTCCTCAAAGCTTCCCGTTACAAAAAGTGAACAGGATGCACATGCCATAAACCATCCGCTCAATATAAAATTGATAATGAGAGTAGTAAAAAAAGGCAAAAACCTTTGATACATGGATTAATTCTGAAAAAATACTGTTTCTATAATGCCTTT
>CAYLYN010000038.1:24212-27463 GCA_964387565.1 uncultured Rikenellaceae bacterium
CAAATTTAAAATGTGCGCTTCCCCGGTCACCAGGTAGCACTCACCCAATAATAAACACGACAAATAATAATGATAGACAGATCAAATTTATGATTTATTCCTTCCCTTTATCCATTTTATTTAATTTATGGAAAATTTATGTAATATTCCGGAACAGGGATTAACTGTATTCTTTTAAGATGTATATAGTTCGATTATAATTACTAGATTTAAAACTGAAAAAATCATAACATGGAAGCAAGAAATAATTCACAACTTAAGGGAATCAGGCTTTATGCAATCGTATTACTCAGGATTGCAATTGGATGGCATTTTCTGTTCGAAGGCATGAGTAAGCTTTTTACTCCATCTTGGTCCTCAGCAGACTATCTGCTGCTTTCCAACTGGATATTTAAAGGATTTTTTCACTGGATTGCTGAAAGCCAGGGATTACTCGCAATTGCAGATTTTACTGTTACCTGGGGACTGATCGTAATAGGTATTTCACTATTTATAGGACTTTTTGACAGAATTGTAAGCATTGCAGGAATGATACTCCTGTTACTTTTCTGGCTAGCGAATCCTCCGCTTACAGGCCTGGATTTCGGACTGCCTCATGAGGGCAATTACCTGATAATTGATAAAAACCTTGTTGAACTCTTTGGATTATTTATCCTTAGCCTTTTTCCTACGGGAAAGATCCTTGGAGTATCAGCTTTCTTTGTTAAAACACAAACAGAGTCAAAATCAGGAAATATCACAAAAGAAACTGAAGCTGCTGCCGAAACTGACGCTGCCCTTGACAGTTCCGCGAAAGAAGAACACGGAAAAATAGACCGACGTACAATTATTAAAGGATTGTCTTCACTGCCTTTCCTGGGAGTTTTTGGTTTAGCATTTCTTAAACAGAAAAAGTGGGAGTCGTATGAAGAAAAGAACCTTGTTGATGCAGTTACAGGAGCAAGTGCCAAAACGTTTAATGTAGCAAGTCTGAAGGAGCTTAAATCCACAGTGCCACTTGCAAAAATAAAGAATACCGAATTCAGCAGGGTAATTCTTGGAGGAAACCTTCTTTCAGGATGGGCTCACTCGCGAGACCTGATATATGTATCTCAGCTGGTGAAAGCTTACCACCAGAAGGAAAAGATATTTGCAACTCTTCTGCTCGCTGAAAAATGCGGTATAAACACATTACTTACAAACCCTATATTGTGTTCACTCATCGACGAATACTGGAAAAGAGGGATCGGAAAGATCCAGTTTATTACAGATTGTGCAGGGCTGAACTACAGTGACAAAGGAGCATCACCGATGCCATTCAATGAATATCTCGACAAGATTAAAAAGGCAATTGACACAGGTGCCGTTGCCTGCTATATCCAGGGTGAAACAGCCGATTATTACATGGGGAACGGACAACCTGAGGTTATTGCAAAAGTTCTGGACTATATAAGGCAGAACGGACTTATTACCGGAATAGGCGCCCACAAGATCGAAACCATAAAAGCCTGTGTCGATACAGGTTTTGTCCCTGATTTCTGGATGAAAACAATGCACCACTACAATTACTGGTCGGCAGGACATCCGGTTGAACATGATAATAAGTTTGACAATAATCCTGCTGAAACCATTGCTTATATGAAGACACTTCCACAACCATTTATTGCGTTCAAGGTAATGGCAGCAGGAGGAATTCTGCCTAAGGACGGTTTCCGCTATGCTTTTGAGAACGGTGCTGATTTTATTTGTGCCGGAATGTATGACTTCCAGATGGTGGAGGATGTGAATATTGCATGTGACATTCTTAAGAGCGATATAAAGAGAGAAAGACCGTGGTATGCTTAGTCACCTAAATCTGTCAGGGGAGATGATGCCCCCGATCACGCCAAGGCGTGATCACCCCCTGAAGGGGGGTCAATTTTGTACTGAGAATTATGCCCCCTTCAGGGGGCGGGCCCGACTTGTCGGGACCGGGGGCAGTTCCGAAATGGACAATAAATTATTAATAAGATGAGAAAGTTTATATTTATAATTATCTCTTTAACGATAATCAGCCCGGTTTACGGACAAAAGAATATTGTAAAAATCGAAAATGATAATGGTACCTGGAGCCTGATCCTTAATGGAAACTCTTTTTTCGTAAAGGGTGTTGTGGGAGATACATATCTCGAAAAAGTGCAGTTCTATGGAGGCAATTCTATCAGGATGGGAGCCAGAAAGGAAAACCTCGACAAAGCGCAGAAGCTGGGGTTGAATGTCCTTGTAAACGTTCCTGCAAACGCTGAAAGGTATGGTTTTGATTATAACGACAATGAAGCAGTAAGCTTACAGACTGAAAGGATAAAGGAGATTGTAAAAAACACAAAAGACCATCCGTCAGTACTTATGTGGGCTGTGGGTAATGAGCTTGATTTTGTACCACCCAATAATCCCTTTAATCCTAAAGTATGGGATGCTGTTAACGAGGCTGCAAAGGCGATCCATGCAATTGATCCCGATCATCCGGTAATGACTGTGATCGGAACCAGCAGGATGTACAAGATAACCGATATTGTTGAGAGATGTCCTGATCTTGATCTACTTGGAATTAATTCATACGGAGACATTTACACAATAGGAGACACGCTTTTAAAATATGGATGGACAAAACCTTATGTAATTGCAGAATGGGGTCCAGACGGATACTGGGAAGTAAAAAAGACTTCATGGAAAGCACCATATGAACAGACAGGTCGGGAGAAATACGATTGCTATGAAAACAAATACCTGAGAGCCATGAGTGCAAGGAACAGGAGATGCCTGGGTTCCTATGTTTTCTACTGGTCAGGTTTTAAACAGGAGACCACACATACATGGTTCTGTATGTTTGATTCAACCGGACTTGAATCGCCGCAGGTAGGGCTGATGCATAGAATGTGGACTGGCATGACCAAAGATAATGAAGCCCCGGTTGTCGATTCTCTTAATATAGATCAATATGTACGATACCATGATATAATTCTGTCACCGGGAAGTGATCATTCTTCAGTTGTTGCGGCAGCTGATCCCGACAATGACAACCTTACATACAGATGGGAAATAAAGCCGGAAGCAAAATATGCATCCTACGCAGGACAGGGGGAAGTCGCACCAAAACCGGTTCCGGGACTGGTTTCAGGCAACAGTTCCAGTGTCAGTTTTAAAGCACCTGCAGAACCAGGAGCATACAGGCTTTTCGTGTATGCATTTGATAACAATGGTCATTTTTCCACAGCTAACCTGCCTTTTCTGGT
>CAYLYN010000039.1:0-27359 GCA_964387565.1 uncultured Rikenellaceae bacterium
TTTAACATTTATTTCTGTTTTGACAGATTGGATCCAGATCTTGTTTTCTCCTTTTCGCCCCTTCCCTAAAGGGAGAAAGGAGAAAAATCTACCTGTTCCCTTTAGGGATTCATGGCAAAAACAGGTAGATTTTTCGAATATATCAAAGTAGAACTAATATACATTTAAATATTTTCTTTCATAACAGGGTTCTAAGGTAGCAAATATTGAAAAAAGAGTTTGCAATATCCTTTTTTCTTTATCTTTAGCTTTCTTATCTTAAAAACCTTAACCTATGAAAAAAGTCCTTTTTGCTATTCTTGTTTTCCTCCTTTCAATTACAGTTTCCGCCCAGGAAAAAGAGAAGAAAGAAAAAACAGGATGGAGATTTGATGGGGCATTACCTGCTACCACATATGACTCAAATCTTGGATTTCAGTACGGGGCACTTGTAGAATTCAGAAACTATGGTAATCCCAGTGTTTACCCGGATTTTCTTGATCATACCTATACAGAAATATCTCATTTTACAAAAGGCAGCGGGATATTCAGGATGATGTACGAATCTTTTCGCCTCATCCCCGGAGTTCACAGCACTCATGACCTGAGTTACCTCCCAGATGCTGCGACTGACTTTTATGGATTTAACGGATACGATGCTGTCTATAACAGGGACTGGATGAAGTATGACAAGGAAACAGGACCGGTTGATCCTTACAAATCAGTCATGTTCTACAGGTTAAAAAGAAACCAGTTCAGATTTAAAAATGATTTCCAGGGAAAACTTATCGGAGAACATATAAAATGGAGCGCAGGATTCGCCATTAATAAATTCACTGTAGGATCAATCGATATCGACCGACTCAATAAAGGTCGTGATGTTTTATTACCAGATGTAACAGAGGAACCAGGTCTCTATGAACTTTATCGTGATTCACTCGGTATAATAACAGCAGATGAAGCAGAAGGAGGATGGGTAAACACTCTTAAAGCAGGTATTGAATGGGACAGCCGTGATAATCGTAAAAATCCAATGAAAGGACTATGGACAGAAACGGGATTCGAAGTTGTGCCAGGATTTTTAGGTAACAACTGGTCATTTACAAAATACTATATTACTCACCGCCAGTATTTCACTCTGGTGGAGAATGATCTTTCATTTGTTTACCGGTTGGGCTATCAGACAACTCTTGGTGATTCCAGGGTTCCATTTTTTTACCAGTCTCAGATAATTACATCAATGCTTACAGGGGCAACCAATGAAGGTCTAGGTGGTAATTCCACTATGAGGGGCGTACTCAGGAACAGGATATTGGGAAATGGAGTTGCCTATGGAAATTTTGAGCTTCGCTGGAAACCTGTCCATTTCACATTATTCAATAAGGAAGGTTACCTTGGATTGAACTTATTTTATGATATGGGCATTGTAACGAAAAAGATAGATCTTCCTGCAGATATTGAGACCACCTTTGCAGCCAACATGAAGAATTATTATTACCCAGATTTCTTTAATCCCGGCAGTGAAAAACTGCACCATGATGCGGGTATCAGCATAATGCCTGTTTGGGGTAACTTTGTAATTGCCATCGACATTGGCAAGTCATTCAATGAGCAGGATGGAAATATCGGATTCGCAATAGGGCTTAACTATCTGTTTTAGAAACCTTTCAGGAAATAACCTAAGGCAACACCAAGATAATTTCCTATAACATACC
Source organism: uncultured Rikenellaceae bacterium (assembly GCA_964387565.1). GTDB lineage: Bacteria > Bacteroidota > Bacteroidia > Bacteroidales > VadinHA17 > LD21. The sequence goes on from CAYLYN010000039.1 coordinate 1,695, forward strand.
CGATTATCCCGACAGTTATACCTGTTATTATAACATCTTTATTCTTAAGTGCACCTGCAACAACAGGAACGAAGGGAGGCGAAAAGACAAAAGCCGTGGTTGTGATCAGGTAATCATCTGCATTCACCCTGAATAATTTTGACAGGGCCAGGTGCAGCAACAGAGATCCGATGTAGGCGTAGGTCACATAAAGGAACAATCCCATAAATCCAATACTGAAGATAGTCTTGAGATCGGCCATTGAGGCTACTGCAAATGAGAAGACAAGGATAAAATACATTCCCAGCTGAAAACTTTTCTGTATCCGGTTTATCCATCTGTTCAGCGAGCTGATTATTGCCAGTGTTGTAATTGACAGAATAACAACCACCATCTGTGATATTCCTGGAAGGAGAAGACTTATCCCGAATGAAACTGCAAATATCAGTATTGAAAGCCCGAGGGCATAAAGAAGAGGTATTAATCTCTGTTTTTCAAACATCCCGCTGAAATCTTCAAAACTTTCAACCTCATGTGATGCCTCTTCTGAACCGGCATCTTCCCCATCATGTCTGAAAGGAGGAAGAATTGATCTGAAAACCCGCGGACCTGCAGTTATGAAAAAAATAATAGTAACTGCTCCAAGCATCATATCATAGGTACTTGTCATTACAAAGAGATTAGGATCTACACCAAGTGCCACCTTTAATGAAACAAGATTCGGAGTTCCACCGGTGTAAACACCAACCAGCATACCACCAACTTTCCACGAATCTGGAACCATATCCCTGAAAATGAAGTAACCTGATGATATAACTAATAAAACAGATATCAGAGCCAGCAACATTGAAATAAATCCTGCCTTTGCAAACCTCAGCCATCTTCTGATATTGAGTGAAAAAAGAAGCAGGGGAAATGCCAGTGGAACAATGATAGAAATAAGCATATCCTGTGAAGTGGCAATCCTGTTAACATATATATCTGAATCAGTGATTGTTCCGGCAGCTTTCAGCGACTGCAGTTCTGTATCCGGCAAGGAGGCCCTGCCCTGGAGTGCCAGGCGATAGGCATCATTTCCCTGGGGCAGAATTCCGGAACTTCCTAATAAAAGACCGAAACCATAGGCCAGCACTATTGAACCCAGTTTTTTCAGAACCGGCCATCTTTTACACATCAGAATAATTACAAGCGGAAAGCAAAAATAGAAAATGATAAGCAGGGTAATCTTAATCATACTCTTATCTCTTTAATGATTATCAAAAATAAAAAAAGCGGCTTCCTGTAAGGTAAGCCGCCTGTAAAATAGGTCTTTATACTTAGTAAATATCGCTTTTTTTATCGTCACAGTCGCACTCTTCAAAGCTTTTCTGGTATTGTTCAATAGCTTTAAGGCTCATCCCCATGCTTGAAAATCCTCCGTCATGGAACAGATTCTGCATTGTTACCTTACGTGTGAGGTCTGAAAAGAGAGTTATACAATAATTGGCACAATCTTCGGCATTCGCATTACCAAGTGGCGACATCCTTTCAGAGAAATCGACAAGTGATGCAAATCCATGTATTCCGCTTCCTGCAGTAGTAACAGTTGGAGACTGGGAGACAGTATTTATCCTTACCCTGCGATCCCTGCCGTAAATATAGCCGAAGCTTCTTGCAATAGATTCAAGAAGCGCTTTTGCATCGCCCATATCGTTATATCCTGACAGAGTCCTCTGTGCAGCCACATATGAAAGAGCCACGACCGATCCCCATTCCTTCAGAGCGTCGAGCTTATAAGCAGTCTGTAATACCCTGTGAAAGCTGAGTGCCGAGATATCAAATGTTTTCAGCATGTTCTCATAACTTGTCTGCTCATATGGAATATCCTTCCTGACGTTTGGTGACATCCCTATTGAATGGAGGATGAAATCGAACTTACCACCGAATAATTTCATACTTTCAGAAAGAAGGCTTTCAATGTCTTCCATCTTTGTTGCATCAGCTGCGATAACCTTGCTTCCTGTTATCCTGGCTAATTCATTGATAGTCCCCAGCCGCATTGCGACGGGGGAATTTGTCAGAACCAGTTCAGCTCCTTCTTCATGAGCCTTAAGAGCAACCTGCCATGCTATTGACATTTCATTAAGGGCACCGAAGATCAACCCTTTTTTACCTTTCAGAAGACCATCTTTCATATGTAAATAATTTTGATTTTAAATGTCACATGGAACCCACATGCCAGGAATTATCTTCATGTTTGTCTCTGTTTTGAAAACATGTGGGTTTCATATTTGTCATAAATTAACTTAACAATCTGCTTTAAATTTCAATTTTCTGGTTAACTGCAGCATTAAGAAGTTCGCGGGCATTTTTCATAGCGGTTTCCGTAACTTCGCTGCCGCTCAGTAGTCTGGCTACTTCCAGAACACGTTCATCATGAGTTAACAACCGAACCTTTGTAATTGTTGAATCATCAGTATCATCTTTATAAACATGATAGTGGCGGGTGCCTCTTGAAGCAACCTGTGGAAGGTGTGTTATATTAACTACCTGCATGTATTTTCCCATACCTGCAAGTATCTGCCCTACTTTATCGGCAACTTCACCTGACACACCCGAATCAATCTCGTCAAATATAATTGTAGGAAGATCATTGTTCTGTGAAAGCAGGGATTTCAGGCTTAGCATAACCCTCGATAATTCACCTCCGGATGCAATTTTTGCAAGGTTTTCAGGCGATATCTGTTTATTTGCCGAAAACAGGAATTCGGCATTATCGATTCCTGATGATCTGTATTCTGTTCCCCTTGAAAAATCGATTCTGAACCGTGCATTAGGCATGCCCAGCTGCCTGAGCAATTCAGTGATCCTCGATTCAATTTCAGGAAGTATCTGTTCTCTTTTTGCTGACAGGTCTTCTGAAATAGTTTTAAGGGTATTCTCTTCAGCTGCCAGAAGAGACTCCAGTTCCTCAATTCTTTCATCGCTCGAAACAAGAGTTTTTAAATGCTCCTTAATTTCCTCACCCCTGCTGATCAATTCGTTAAGATCGGCTGCTTTGTGCTTCTGACACAGAGAATATATCAGGTCAAGCCTGTCATTGATCTGGTTTAGCCTCTGAGGATCAGCCTCGACTGATGCTGCCAGCTTGCCAATCTCGGATGCCAGATCATCGAGTTCAATAAGCGATGATTCCGTTCGGGAATAAAGTGCTTCACCTTCCGGCAGAAATTTCCTTATTCTTGCCAGACTGGATTTACACTCCCTCAGGCGGGTAAGCACTGATAATTCATCCGAAGAAAGCAGATCAGATGAATTATTAAGAGCAATCTTAATCTCTTCCGCATGATTCAGAATCTCCTGTTCAGATTCCAGTTCTTCCTGTTCGCCCTGCTTAAGCGCTGCCTCATTCAGCTGATTTAACTGGTGCTGAAAGTATTCCATATCAGCCCTGTTCTTATCATAGCTCTCCTTCAGCTGGGTGTACTCTTTCTTTAGTTTGCGATAATTTGAATAAGAAGCCTTATAGTTCTGAAGAAGTTTTACAGTGCCGGCAAATGAGTCAATCACACTTAACTGGAATGAATTGTCCTGAAGCATCAATGTCTGATGCTGTGAATGAATATCAATAAGGAGTTCGCCTATCTCTTTGAGAACACCAAGGTTAACAGGAGTATCATTTACGAATGCCCTTGATTTTCCTGCCGGGTTTATCTCTCTTCTTATTGTTGTAACATGATCATAATCAAGCTCATTCAATTGAAAAAAATCCTTGAGGTCATACTCTTCAATTCTGAATGTTCCTTCCACAATGCATTTTTCACTCTTATCCAGCAAAACAGAAGTGTCGGCCCGTGAACCAAGAATAAGTGATAGTGCACCCAGGAGAATTGATTTTCCGGCACCTGTTTCACCTGTAATAATTGTAAGTCCGTTCTCGAGGCTGACATCAAGTTCCTTTATCAGAGCATAGTTGCGGACAAAAAGTTTTGCAAGCATTTTATCTATTGTGAAGATCCTGAATTCATCCTTTCATATTTTGCCTTATTGGCAGGATCGATTTCATTAAGAATTACCAGTACCCTGCTTTTCTCTTCGGGGTATGCACCACTATAGACATTTATCAGCTCATCTGATTTTGCATCTATAACGATCTGCAGAAGATACATATATGGATCAGGCCGCTTCCTGAAGACCTCCTGCAGCAATTTCAGGCTCTCAGCCATATTTATTCTTGCCTCGCTTATCCTCGATTCCATGAGATCGAGTCCCCTCATATAATATTCATAATTGAAAAGTCTTACATTCTCATATTCCCTGTTCAGAATATTCTTCACAAGCCAGTACCTGTTACGGTTCCTGGAACCGTCGAAAGGTTTCCAGCCTGCTTCCGGAGCATTCTGAGCATTGGTGACGATCTTTTCAGCCATCTGGAAAAATTCAGTACCACCCAGGGGAGAAAATGTATCATAATCAAACCCAAGAATAATGTATGTATAATAAGCCAGAACTGAAATCAGATTATACCTGTGCGTTGTGGGATCAAATTCAAGTGTCTGGAATTCAACATATCTGAACTGAAAATTATTATCTACAAAATTGAGGATAGTTGAATTATATGTTGTATTGAATACAGGACGCCGGAGCTGGATCTGAATTGTCCCCTTAAATTCATCGCCTGAGAGCTGATCGGTCAGGTTTATAAGAATATTGCAGTCGATTCTTTCGGAATAACTGAAAACATTATTAGTCCAGATGGTATTATTCATGAATTCATAAATATCCCTCTGCATGTTTTCGAAGATTTCCCTGTTAGATCCCTGTATCATCTGGGCTGAGATCTGAACATTGCAGTTCAGCTCCTGTGAATAAAGCCTTAACGGAAGTAAAGCCAGAATTAAAATGCTATATTTCAGAGAGTTCAACAACCTCATCCCGCTAAATTACTTAATCAATGAAACAACTTTATCAAGAATATCCTTTGCAGCTTCCTCTTTAGATTTCAACTCAAATTTATCAATAATATTGTTACGGTCGATTAAAGTAATTTTGTTTGTATCATGTCCAAAACCGGCACCTTTGTCTTTAAGGGAATTAAGAACAATTAAATCAAGATTCTTATTCTCAAGTTTTTGTACCGCATATTTTATTTCATTATCAGTTTCAAGAGCAAAACCTACGAGTATCTGACCAGGCTTTTTCATCTTTCCGAGAGTTGCAGCTATATCAGTCGTGGGTCTCAGCGGCAATGCGAATTCATCTTTGCCTTTTTTCATTTTACTTCTTTTAACTTCGGCAGGAGTAAAATCGGCTACGGCAGCAGAGAGAATTGCAATATCACAATGCCGGAATTTAGAGATACAGGCTTCTGCCATAGTGTCGGCAGTTGTCACATCCGTTACGGTAATGTTTTCTCCGGAAGGTTTAAAATTTACAGGTCCCAGAATGAGATCTACCTCAGCGCCAAGAGCGCTTGCTTCATAAGCCAGGGCTATCCCCATCTTACCTGATGAATAGTTACTGATATATCTTACAGGGTCAATAGGCTCCCTGGTAGGGCCGGCATTGATAAGAAGATGTTTACCCTTCAGCGGTTTATGGCTTTTTTTTTTTGAAAAGTAGTTTTTCAGCTCCTTTAATATCTCTTCCGGTTCAGCCATCCTTCCTTTTCCGGAAAGACCACTGGCAAGTTCACCGGTGGCTGGTTCCAGAATAAGATTACCGAAGGCTCTGAGGGTTTCAATATTTATTGTTGTTGCCGGGTGAGCGAGCATATCCAGATCCATTGAAGGGGCAACAAATACAGGGCAGCGTGATGAAAGATAAGTTGTAAGCAACAGGTTGTCAGCAATTCCACCGGCCATCTTTGCTATTGTATTTGCAGTTGCAGGGGCGATAAGGTAGAGGTCAGCCCACAAACCCAGGTCCACATGGCTGTTCCAGTCTCCGTTCTCGGGATTGTAGAAAGCTGTCAGGACAGGATTCTTTGAAAGAGTGGCGAGTGTAAGGGTTGTTATGAATTCTTTTGCGTGTTCGGTCATTATAACCTTAACCTCCGCACCTTCCTTAACCAGCAGGCGGATGATGGTGGCAGTCTTGTATGCTGCAATACCTCCTGTTACACCAACAAGGATATGTTTGCCCTTAAGCATTAAGGATGTTTTTATTTCTGTTTCGTGGTATTCTCAGGATTTCTGTAGAATATTTTATTTTCTTCAAGCTCCTGTAAGGCAATGAGTGTTGGTTTGGGTAACCTTTCATAGAACTTGGAAATTTCAATCTGCTCACGGTTCTCAAAAACCTCTTCAAGATTATCGCTGTATGATGCAAACTCTTCCAGTTTTTTATTGAGTTCCTGCTTCATCTCAACAGATATCTGATTCGACCTCCTTGCAACGACAATCACAGTCTCATAAATGTTTCCGGTATCTTTTGTCATCAGATCAAGATTGCGGGTAACAGTAGTTACCGGTGCTGCTGATTTTCTGTAATCCATATATTTATTAATTATTTGATTGACTATCTGGTATTGCTTCTTTCAGGTATTTATCAGTCTTCTGAAAAATTGCCCTGACATCCTTAGCATACTGGCTTTCGGGATATTCCTCCATGAATGAGTAATAATCATCGAGGGTATCCTGATAACGTGATTTTTGTTTATCAGCCATACTGAGTTCAGCGTACTGAAAAAGTGAATTCAGTTTGAGGAACATCATTTCCTCACGGTATTTTGAATTGGCAAATAGCTTCAGGCTGTTATTTATAGCAGTTACAGCTGCCTTATATTCTTTCATATCGTAATATAACCTGGCACTTAAGTAGTTTTTCTCTACAAGCCTCTCCTGCATTTCGTCGATCAGCTTATTACATTCCTCCACTTTTGGACTGTAAGGGAACTTGCTAACAAAAATATTGAATCCCTCAATAGCATTCCTTGTACTCTCCTGGTCAAGCTCCGGACGCGGAGACATAAGGTAATCACAGTATGCTGCAAGATAATGTGCCTCTTCTGCATGCTTTCCGAAAGGGAACTGATCAATGAAAGACTTATACTGGCTTCCGGCCATTATATAGTCTTTCATTCCGTAATAGCTCTGTGCATTAATCCAGTTAAGCTCCTCTCCCTCTTCTGTTGCCCTGTACCTGGGTAATATCTGACGCAGCAATTCTGTTGTTTTTACATACTTCCCTTCACTGTAATATTCGAGGGCTTTTGTCTTCTTGAGTTCATAATCAGTACTCTTCAACAGCTTGTCATACTCACCGCAGGAGCTGACAAGGATGAGGACAATAAATATGGTATATAATTGTAGCTTCATAAAATGTTGCGCAAAATTACTGAAATTTTTTTAAACCAGATATATAAACGTAATAATTATATGTTTATTACATCCTCAACAGAACGGCAAATTAGGTATAAATAGGTATTACGAAACGCCCTGTTATCCTTACTTTTGTAAAAATTTTCTAAAACCCATTTATAATCATGGATATTTTCGACAAAATAAAATCAGACAGAGGTGCCCTTGGTCAGTATTCAGGAATGGCTGATGGTTATTTTATGTTTCCGAAGCTTGAGGGTGAAATTTCACCTCGGATGAAATTCAGGGGAAAGGAAGTACTTACCTGGAGTCTTAATAATTATCTGGGTCTGGCCAACTTACCTGAAGTAAGGAAAGCAGATGCAGAAGCGGCTGAAAAATACGGACTTGCATACCCTATGGGTGCCAGAATGATGTCGGGACAGACTTCCATGCATGAAAAATTTGAGGCGATGGCAGCAGAATTCACATCAAAAGAATCAGCATACCTTCTCAACTATGGATACCAGGGTATGGTTTCCATTATAGACGCACTGGTCGACCGTCACGATGTAATTGTATATGACTCAGAATCACATGCTTGTATAATGGACGGATTAAGACTTCATATGGGCAAGAGATTTGTATTTCCTCATAATGACATTGAAAATTGCGAAAAACAGTTACAGAGAGCTACAAAGCTTACAGAGGAGACAGGAGGAGGTATTCTTGTAATAACTGAAGGTGTATTCGGAATGGCAGGCGATCTCGGTAAACTTGACAAGATTGCCGCACTTAAGAAAAAATACAATTTCCGCTTCCTTGTTGATGATGCCCATGGTTTTGGGACTATGGGAAAAACAGGTGCAGGTACCGGAGAACATTTTGGAGTCCAGGATCAGATAGATGTTTACTTTGCAACATTTGCAAAATCAATGGCCGGGATAGGAGGCTTTGTATCGAGTACAAAGGAGGTAGTAACTTATCTGCGATTTAATCTCAGGTCGCAGATTTATGCCAAATCCCTTCCAATGGCAATGACTATCGGTGCCATTAAGAGACTTGAACTTATTAAGGCACATCCGGAATACAGGGAAAAACTGTGGACCATAGTAAATGCACTTCAGAAAGGACTTAAAGAGGCCGGACTGGACCTTGGAAAGACTGAATCGCCAGTTACACCTGTTTTTATGAAATGTCCTCTCGAACAGGTGACTCAATTAATCTACGATCTCAGGGAAAATCATGGAGTCTTCTGCTCGGTGGTGATATATCCTGTGGTTCCAAGGGATGTTGTAATGCTGAGAATAATTCCTACCTCGCAACATACTCTTGAGGATGTTCAATACACAATAAATGCTTTTAAGGCAATAAAGAAAAAGCTTGATAACAATGAATATCCGAACCAGTTAGCTGATTTCAGCAAGTAAGGGTTCAAATTATTTTATTGCCAGAGGTGACGAAAAAGTCATAATTATTAACCGCAAAGTTCACAAAGTATCCCGATAACTATCGGGAGCGCAAAGATTGCAAAGATTTGATCTGTAATGTATTATCTTTGCGCCTTGGCGAAATTCTTTGCGGGCTTTGCGGTTAAAAATAGCTTTTTCAACATCCCGTTTTTATTAGAGTAAATATCTTTTTTTAAGATTTCCGAACAATTCTTTCTTATTCCGGTTTATACAAAAAAGAGGAAGACAGCACAGGTTAAAATACCTGACAGCCATAGACCACCCGGAGACAGATGAAAGGAGATATTAAAAGTCAGAATCACAATATTTTAAAAGGCTATAATATGCTGCTTTATTTTGCAGGAACAATGATAATGTACGAACCTGCCGAAGAATGTATTGTAGATTTCTGGAAGGAAGGCATTCTTAAAAAGCTGCCTGTTTCAAGTTCAAATCCTGTATTCGTGAAAGCTGCAGGACAACTGAGGGAGTCGTGCACCGATCAATCTTCAAATACCAGTGCTATGAGCCAGGATTATTACAGGCTCTTTAAAAGAAAGGAATATCCTCTTGCTCCGTATTTTGAATCAAGTTATAAAAAAAGAATTCAGGAAACCGGAAAATCTAAAGCTCCCGAGGTAACTGAGTTTTATGATTCATATGGGTGGAAGCCGAAATTCAGAAATGAGATAAGAGATGATCACCTTGGTGTAGAATTACTTTTTCTGACAACGCTTGTCGAAAGGTACATGCACATGGATGATGAGGCCTGTCGCAAGGAGATGAGAAATGAGATAAAGAGATTTATTGATAACCACATATTAAGCTGGATTCCTGAATGGTACAGGAAGGTTCAGGACAACTCCCTTACACTGAGCTACAAAGGTATTTCTGCACTTATCTATGCCAGTGTCGAGGATATTCATTCACTTCTTTCAAACAGGAATGAAATTGTAAGACAACCTGATTACTTTAGAAATTAGGATTGAAAAAATCTCTTATAGCTCCAATATAGTACTCCCTCCATCCTTCGGCAATATCGTCGAACTCATCGTCAGGAATGTTTGTATGTTCAACTGTAACACTTGAGTTCTCTTTATTTGGGAATATTGATATCGTAACTATCGATTCCTCGGCCTGGTCTCCAAAATACCACTCCTGTTTAACTTTTTTATCCTGCACAAACTCCAGGTTTTTACCGGTTATATCTCCTTCCCAGAGAGAAAATTCACTTCCTGGTTCGGTACTCATCTCAGCCGGATAACCCGACCATAATTCGATGGTATACGGATTTGTTATAGCCGAATAAACATCAGAAGGTTCGGCATTTATACGAAAGGTTTTTTTAAAAGTCTTCATGGAAGTATTTCTTAAAAGTTTCACTCTGTGGCACTCTGTGTCTCCTCTGTGTCCCGATAGCTATCGGGACTCTGTGGAACTCTGTGGAACAAAAAAGAACTTACACTGAGAGCACTGAGAAGACACAGAGATCCACAGAGATTATTTCAGTTCAGATAAATACCGTTCAGCATCGATTGCTGCCATACATCCCGATCCTGCTGCAGTAACTGCCTGCCGGTAGTGCGGATCCTGAATATCTCCTGCTGCAAACACACCCGGAACATTTGTTTTTGAAGTGCCCGGAATTGTTTTAATATATCCTACTTCATCAATTTCAAGATATTCCTTAAATATTTCTGAATTAGGGGTATGACCTATTGCCAGGAAAAAACCATCTATTTTAATTTTAACTATTTCCGATTCGGGAGTTCCCTTTTTCTTCACGAGCATTGCACCTTCCACCCCGTTTTCTCCGAAAAGATCGAGTGCCTGGTGTTCCCAGAGTATCTCAATGTTCTTTGTATTCATCACCTTCTCCTGCATAGCCTTGGAGGCCCTGAGTACATTTCTTCGCACGATGAGATATACTTTATTGCATAATCCTGCCAGATAGGTAGCCTCCTCAGCAGCGGTATCGCCTCCGCCCACAACAGCGACATCCTTTCCTCTGTAAAAGAATCCGTCACAGGTAGCGCATGCAGACACACCCTGTCCTGCATATTTTGTCTCTGCTTCAATTCCGAGATATTTGGCTGTAGCACCGGTAGCGATTATTACAGCATCGGCAACTATTACCTTGTTGTCATCAATTGTCACCTTATGCTTCTTACCTGAGAAATCAGCGGCAGTTGCCACTCCGAACCTGATATCAGCTCCAAATCGCTCTGCCTGTCTCTTCAGGTCCTCCATCATCACAGGTCCTGTAACTCCATCGGGATATCCGGGGAAATTATCGACTTCGGTTGTTGTGGTAAGCTGTCCGCCCATCTGCATACCTGTATAAACGACAGGTTTGAGGTTAGCTCTGGAAGCATATATGGCAGCTGTATAACCTGCAGGACCGGTACCAATGATCAGGCACTTAACATTCTCAGTATTTTCAATTTGATTATTATCAGACTCTTTCTGAACATCAAGAGGTTTAAAGATTTCCATAATATGTATTGTTTTTTCAGTGCAAATATAATCAACTTTGATTTCGGGAATGTGATAAAAGTTACAGAACAGAGTAAGTGTAATTAGAAAACAAGGTTTTAAACAATTTTTTAAAGAACTTCAGTTAAGATGGCTTTACCATGTACTTACAGAAAAGAATAAGAGAGATTTAGAGTGAGAATTAAGGAATGCGATGAAGTAACCTATTTCGATAAAAAAAAGTCGGGGTGATCTGACTCGAACAGACGACCCCTTGCACCCCATGCAAGTGCGCTAGCCAACTGCGCCACACCCCGAATTTTCACGGCAAAAATAATCAACTATTCTGATTTTCCTGAATGAAATATAATTTTTTTTTGTAAAGCTAAGTGGTTCTTTTATCTTAACCGAAATTTAAATGAATAACACAGCATTGAATAAACAAGTTATTGTATTACTATTAATATTTTCTGTTGGCACAACATCTGTTTCCGGACAGTCAGCTGAGAACTACCTTGAAATCAAAAAGATAACAGGTACGATTACCCTGGATGGTATTTGTGATGAACCGGCCTGGGATAATCTTCCCATGATCCCGATGACCATGTTCAAGCCCAATCATGGTAGTCAGCCGACAGAAAGATCGGATGTATTCGTGACCTTTGATGAGGAGTTTTTATATATCGGTGCAAGACTGTACTATCAAAACGGAAGCACAATACGGTCAACCACAAAAAAAAGGGATGGCGCCGATGGCGGCAGCGATAATTTCGGCATCCTGCTCGACTCTTTCAATGACAATGAGAACGCTTTATGCTTTGAGACCAATCCTTCGGGACTGAGATCAGATTTTACTATCGACAATGATGCCCAGGTGCCACTCGGAATGCTTCCATTTAACAGAAGCTGGGATGCCTTCTGGGATGTTAAGACAAATATACTCGGTGATGTACTGCATATAGAGATGCGCATTCCTTTTTCCAGCCTGCGCTTCCAGGAAACAGACGGCAGGGTGATAATGGGAATGTCAATCTGGAGGCAGATCTCAAGCAAGCAGGAGTGGGTCAACTTTCCCGACATAAGCAATGAATTCGGCAACTGGAGTGTATGGAAACCTTCACAGGCTCATAAAATTATATTAGAAGGGCTTAAAAGGAAAAACCCGGTCTATATAAAACCATATGCACTGGGAAGTTTTGAACAGTCACATGAACTCAATGAGACTGGAACAGCTTATAAGGTTAATAACAAACCCGGACTAAATGGTGGACTTGATGTGAAATATTCGCTGACTAGCAATATTACTGCAGACCTTACTCTTAACACTGATTTCGCACAGGTTGAAGTGGATGACCAGATGATTAACCTTACCCGGTTTTCACTTTTTTTTCCCGAAAAGAGGCAGTTCTTTGTGGAGCGTTCCAGTATTTTTAACATCCGTACCGGTTATCTCGACCAGGTATTTTACAGCCGGCGCATCGGATTATATGAAGGAGAAATTGTTCCGATAATCGGGGGCGCCAGGGTTGTGGGAAGAGCCGGAAAATGGGATCTTGGTTTCCTTGATATGCAGACTACAGATTTTGACTACAATGATCCTGATACCGATTCAGTAACCCATTTATCTTCTGCCAATCATGGGGTTCTGAGGCTGAGAAAACAGGTTTTTAATGAAACCAGCTATGCCGGAGGTATGGTGACAAGTAAAATTGACGCATCGGGCAATTACAACATCAATACAGCGGCAGACATGATCTTAAACCCGTTCAATAATAATTATATTACAACGAGCTATGTTCATACCTTCGATAACAGCGTGCCATTCACAGGAAATCCGCTGAATCATGCCAAGTTCAATTTTGACTGGCAAAACAGGGCCACCGTCGGTCTTAACTATGATTTTACTTTTGCACGGTCCGGAGAATATTATGATCCACAGATGGGCTTTGAACAAATGAAAAACTATACCCAGTTTTATGGTCAGACAGGATACGGATGGGCATATAATGATGAAAATAAAAAGTTGCTCAGGCAGTATATAATGGTATGGGCAATGATCAATAAGAACAATGAAGACTGGAGGACCTTTCTTTCGACATATTCTGTAGGTTATAATTTCTCTTTTAAAAACGGGTATGGTGGCTGGGTTGATATCTTCAGGCACCAGGATTACCTTACCGGACAGTTCGACCTGTCGGATAATGTCTATTTCCCTGCAGGATCATATGATTATTATAATTTCGAAACAGGCTTCAACACTCCATCGAACAAATTAATATCGTTCAATTATATGATAACGATGGGAGGATATTATGATGGTACCTATGTCGATCTGACTCCTGCCCAGGTTAATTTCAGGATCTCTTCAAATATTAATCTTGGATTAAGTTACCGCTACAGCCAGGTTGATATCAGAGATCGTGATCAGCATTTCAGATCGCATATTGCCAGGCTTAAATCTGAATTTACCTTTACCACTAAACTTTCTCTGCTGATGTTCTTCCAGTACAGCAGCAACGAAAAATTTGGCGTCAATAATATCAGGTTCCGTTATAATCCGCGCGAAGGGAATGATTTTTATTTAGTGTATAATGGTAATTATAATACCTATCTGACACGGGTAAATCCTGAACTTCCTTTCATGAATAAAACCCTTCTTTCGGTTAAGTATACCTATACGTTTATCTGGCCCAGGTAGGATCTGATAATTACTAATATTTTTGCCTGTTACGGGCATTCAGCAGTCTCAGAGATGAGAAAACATTATTGTAATTATCAATTTTCAGTTGTATTCTGGATCTCTGATTTATTCTGTATTTAGCTCTCTCGCAAAGTCGCAAAGTCGCAAAGTCGCAAAGTCGCAAAGCCTCAGAGTCTCACAGCCGCAAGGTCGCAGAGCCTCAGAATCTCAGAGTCGCAAAGAGGTACAATAAATACATTTTGAGAACTACCCGACGTCTTTGATCTTTGAGGTTAATTGATTTTTGACTTATGAGACAGCCTCCCTGTTTTATTAATCTTTAATACACCGTACTGAATAGCCGTTCTTCTTTAGCGCGTTGAGCCTGTTTAAAATGCTGCTGCTATTATCAGCACTCAGGCTGTATGAGTCAGTGGTACTGAACTCTGAAGAACTCCACCAGTAACCGTTTACAGTCATTTTACTGAAATCTCCAAGGTTGCTGCGAAAACCTGCAGGGAGTGCCGTAAACCCGGTTTCATTCGTTGCACTGGTGTTTGGTGCAGCCCAGTGAGTTGTTCCTGTTTCCTTGATCTTTCCACCTGCAGCAGAAGAACCGCCAAGATAATTTGAAAGTACAGTCCATTCTTCATCGGTGGGGACATGCCAGCCCGAAGGACAGATTTTACCCGATTTAACTGCTTCCCAGTTATATAAAGCACCATATATGTTTTTATTAGCCAGGTTATTATCATACCAGCAATAGCCCGGATTCGACAGAGCCTGCCAGGTAGCTTTATCGGGTGAATAATCCAAAGGAAAACCATCATTTAATTTGGTAGACTTAAGGTTCTCCACCATCCATACCTGTGTACCGATTGTTACTATTTTGTAAATATTATTATCATAATCCTTTGGCTGGGTAACCAGGATCTCGTCATTACTATAGACTATACCAAGTGAATTTTCTGCCTTTATTCTGAAATGATATGTAACACCCGGTGCGAGTCCTGATATATCAGCACTAACATCTGTCATAGTACTCCCGGCCACAGGACTCTGAGCTGCGGCAACTGAACCTGAATAGGCCATAGTTGTTCCATATTCAAAGATTACCTCTGTAGATAAATAGTTTGCATTTACAGCACCATTAAGTACCGCACCTGAAGAACTCACGCCTGTTGCTTTCTGAATGTTTACATCCGGCACTTTACCCAAAGTGACAAA
This sequence comes from uncultured Rikenellaceae bacterium, assembly GCA_964387565.1. Classification (GTDB taxonomy): domain Bacteria; phylum Bacteroidota; class Bacteroidia; order Bacteroidales; family VadinHA17; genus LD21. Next base: position 16,787 of record CAYLYN010000039.1, read on the forward strand.
TTCAGAATCATCGCTGTAACTTGTACCTAAAGAATTAACTGCCTTAATTCTGAAGTGATAAGTTGCTCCCGGATTCAGTCCTGTAACAGAGGCACTGACACCTGCCAGTGAATCTCCTGTTACCGGACTCTCAGCAGCAGTTACAGAATTTTCATATGAGAGTGTATTGCCAAATTCAAATATCACTGTAGTAGGCAGAAAATTGGCATTCACAAAGCCATTCAAGGTTGCACCATCGACTTTTATTTCTGTCACATCTGAGATAACTGCTCCGGGTTGCTGACCCAGCGTTGAAAATGATCGTACCTCTCCATAACCTGTTCCTGCACTGTTTGTTGCATAGGCTCTCACATAATACAAAGTAGCGCCCTGCAAACCCGAAATGTTACTGGTAAATTTCCCAGCTTCAGCATTATCAATGGTTTTGTTATCTTCTATTAAAGGCAAGCTATCGGTACTCCAGCAAACTCCATTAGCCAGTATCGCACCTGAGCCCTCCCCGATTATTGTACCCCCGCAAACAGCTGAGGTTCCGGTAATATCTGTGACTTCGTCAGTTGTGAGAGCCGGAACTTCCTTTTTCTCACATGAACACATAATACCTGTAAGAAGTAACAAGTATAATCCATAGCTAATAATTAAGTTTTTCATGTGGAAATAATTTTGTTTTAAAGGTCACATGGAACCCACATGCCGGGAATTATTTTCATGTTTGCCAGTGTTTTGAAAACATGTGGGTCTCATAAGATTCATACAGATAATTGACTAAAAGATTCCGACGACATCAAATTTAGAAAATTAACGTTACAAATAGAAGATCAATTTCCGGTTTCTTTTGGATTCAACAAACTGTTAATAAAATAACAATTTAACGGATACTATTATTTATCCGGACTGAGAATAATTACTAATGCAGTATTCTGGCCCTTATTGTATTCGGTATCTTTTTCAGATCATTCAGCACGGAAGCATCAAATTCACTTTCAGTCTCCATTATGACATATCCGATATCCGGATCTGTCTGCAGGTATTCAGCTGAAATATTTATTTTTCTTGATGCGAAAAAATTATTTAGTTCACGGAGAACTCCCGGGACATTCCTGTGTATGTGAAGAAAGCGCTGGCTTGTATTATTGGGCTGAAGAGATATCTCAACAAAATTTACAGCACCGATTGTTGAACCGGTATCACTGTATTTCACAACTTTTTCAGCAACCTCCAGTCCTATATTGGCCTGAGCTTCAATAGTACTTCCTCCAATATGCGGGGTCAGAATGACATTATTAAATTCCTGAAGCTCACTTACAAATGGTTCATTGTTTGATGCTGGTTCCGCGGGAAATACATCTGCAGCAACTCCTGCGATATGTTTCAGACGTAAGCTTTCTGCAACAGCTTTATAATCGACAACATCTCCCCTTGAAGCATTTATCAGGCATGCACCCTCCTTCATTATTGCCAGCTCATTTGTGGAGATCATGTTCCTGGTAAGGTTAGTAGAGGGAACGTGAATTGTAACAGTATCAGCTATTTTTAAAAGATCAGCCAGTGAAGCTACAGGCTGGGCATTACCAAGACTCAGTTTCTTTTCAATATCATAATAATAGATTTTCATTCCAAGTGCTTCTGCAAGGATTGAAACCTGTGATCCTATATGACCGTAACCGATAATCCCAAGTACTTTTCCCCTTACCTCAACAGAATTATTTAGCGACTTCATCCATATTCTGTTGTGGGCAAGAGCATTTCGCTCAGGAATACCCCTCATTAGCATGATGCACTCCGCGATTACCATTTCTGCAACCGAGCGTGTATTTGAAAATGGAGCATTAAAAACAGGAATGCCCTGCATCTTGGCATCCTGGATATCGACCTGATTTGTTCCGATACTGAAACAGCCTATTGCAAAAAGCTTTGGTGCCTTACTGAGCGTAAGTTTCCTCAGCTCAGTCCTGCTCCTGATCCCGACAATATGAGCATCAGCCAGCTTTTCTTCCAGCTCTTTACCTGATAATGCAACATTAAGCGATTCTATGTTAGTATAACCATTCTCCAGGAAGTGGTTGACGGCATTCTCATGAACTCCTTCAAGTAAAAGGACTCTTATCTTACTTTTATCAAGCGAAAACTTTCTGATGGACATCCCTTGGGCTCTTTTAATAAAAAAGTCAAATTTAATTCATTTTTTTTCTTTTAAAATGAAAAAAATTGACTCTGTTTGATAATAATATTAAAATCCTGTGATAACTGATCCTTTTTGCCTGATAAAGAGTACATGACAGGCTCCTTTTCCGAAAGCATTCTCAAGGGTGCTGATATATTTATCAATGAGGGAGGAAGGGACAAATGCCTGGATAGTACCGGCAAAACCGCCGCCATGCACACGCCATGCTCCTTCTCCCTTAAGAACAAGTCCGCTGAGGGCAAGTGCAAGCGCCACTCCCTGGTCATGAACATTGCTCACAGTATATATATTCTGATTGAACATGAATGAACTATATCCAGACTCATTTACCAGCTCAAGGAATGAGCTGAAGTCATTTTTTTCAAGTGCACTTACCTGTTTCACCACACGTGAATTATCTTCATGAAAATGTATTGCCCTCAGTATGGCCCGGTCGCCTGTTTTTTCCCTTAATGCAGGTATTCCTTTTATGACTTTATCAAGAGAAACCTGGCGGAGAATACCTGCACCCAGAGCCTCCGCAACTGATTTCATCTCATTATAAACAGCAGAATATTCATGAGTAAGATTATCATGACTGCCACCGGTATCAGTAATTACAAGTGCAAAACCGGTAGAAAGAAAATCAAAATCAACTCTCTTCACTTCAGGACTGGAGGGATCCTCAAAATCAATTGTCACAAGACCTCCGCATGCACAGGCTGTCTGATCCATAAGCCCGCAGGGTTTGCCAAAATATATGTTTTCAGCGTACTGACCGATTAATGCATTATTTATGGGATCGAGCTTCCCGCTGTTAAAGAGATGACTGAGTATGGCTCCGATCAGTACTTCAAATGATGCTGATGAACTTAATCCTGATCCTTTTGGCACTTTTCCGTCAATAAATGCATCAAACCCGCCTATTCTGTATCCAAGCTCCTTCATGCGGGCAGCTATTCCCCTGACAAGTGCTGCTGAAGTAAACCTCTCATCGCTTTTAACCGCAAGATCTGTCAGATCGACTCTGAATCCCGGATAGCCAGCTGATTCGATGCGTATTATGTCAGTATTATTTATTGAAGCAACAGCTACATTATCAAGATTTACAGCACCTGCCAGTACTCTTCCAAAGTTATGGTCTGTATGATTTCCCCCAATTTCAGTTCTTCCTGGAGAACTGAAGAAGTAAGGATCAGTCCCCCCTGAAAATTCAAGAAATCGCTCAAAAAGAGAGGAATATCTCCCTGACTGTGCCTTTAATTCTTCTTTTTCAAATCCATATAACTCAATATATTCTTTGCTCTCAGGATTAATTATCCTCGATTTAATAGATTCAATTCTGTTCATTTATAAAAATTTCAAGTAGGTACTGAGCTTAAAAATATATAAATAAAGTTTATGTTTATTCCTCTGATAAAAACTCCATAATTTCCCTCCGGTGAGTCCTGAATGCCTCAATATTATTATCATACTTGTTAAAACTGTAAATAACTTTATTAATTTTTCCTCTGGCCTTAAGTGAATCCTTTTTCTCAGCCATTCGTAACAGCTCGTAATCTACTATTCCATCCCTCATGGCATCTCCACGGATGGAGCTGAAAAGCTTTCCTTTTGCTGGATAAATGATCCAGCTGTCTCCTCCCGGAAGTATATTTCCCCCTTCATACTGGATTGAGGTCTGTTCACCGAAAGGGTCTGAATCATTCCAGTAATTGAGTCCCCAGTGGAGGTAGCCTGGTATGTTGTATTTGTAGTTCACCCAGTGCATATAGCGTGTTCTCAGGAGTGGCAATTCGATAAATCTGTTTACATATTCACCTTTTGGTGAAAGACAGGTATAAAACCATGCCTCCTTCCCTTTAAGATTCTGCTCATTATAAAAGGAATAGTCACGGTCCATAAAATCGAGCTGAGGAACCCAGATATCAAGTACATCACCAAGGTTCTTGCTATGGCATGCATCGATAAATTTAAAATCAGGAACAAGTTTTCTGACAAACTTTGCAATCTCAATATAACTTTTAATATTCTCTTCAATAGGTTCATCTGCAAGATGTTGCATATATATCTTATCCCATCCTTTTTCTTTCAGATGGCTGTCAAGAGCCGGAAAAAAAGTTTTATAAAACTCCTGCGCAGCAGGATCTGATACAGGCACGTTCAGAAATTCATCTTTCTTATCTTCATCTTTCGAAGGTACGGTAACTACAAAATTAGAAAGCCAGGTGCTTTCCCTGCCACCAATATGTCCGCCCTCTATCCTTCCAATCACTCCCTCTTTAATGAATATCTCCACCATTCTGTCAAATCTGGTAAAATCTATATTCCATCTGCCATTTTCATATTTAAATTCTGACAAGGCAATTGGAGAAATTATAGCAACATTCTGCCTGTATTCAGCCATTTTTTGCGCCATAATCCTGATGTATTCCCAATGCTTATCTGAATATTTTTCGAAAGGTTCTCCTCCATTCATCCATTTCAGCTGACCGGGATTAATAGTGAACCAGTTAGTAACCCAAAGACTTGTCTTTTCAACCGTAACAGGATACACCTTTATTGTATAATCTTTTACAAGCCTGAATTTTTTCCTGCCATTGATACCTGTGATAGTTACTGTCCCCTTATAATTGCCTGGAACAGCATCCACAGGTATGGGAACAGAAATCCATATGGGTTGTGTGTTACCGAAATCTATATCTACTGATTCCTTTTCAACTATCGGATCCGGATAATATCCTGATAATGAAACTATTCTATCACGGGAATAGTCCCATATTGAACGTCCCACCTTAACGTAACCAACGAATCCTGTTTTTGCTTCAGGAAGCAGTTTCCCATCCATAGATGCGTGTGAAACCTTCACTCTCAGGTCAGAAACTGAATACGGTGAACGTACTATGAACTGAAGTGTCGCATGCTCTCCCCTCACAACCTCTGCCAGTGCTTCCTCGTGAGGAAAATATGAAGCTTCTGCCAGCACTTTTTCCAGAGGATCTACATATTCAAATTTAAGACCCTTATTGTCCTGTGATTCAATACACCCCTGCTGAACAATAAAAAAAGCAGCAATAAATGAGATTAAAATAAATCTCCATGAATTTTTTAACCCGATATTTCTCATAAGCTTAATTTTTATTTTATTTCTTATTATTTAATACCAGAAAGGGTTTTAACTCTCTCAATCAGTAGTGGCAGGTATTCAAACCTGCTGAGTCTTAAACCTGAGGCACCTCCTCCTGTATGTATCTCCACAAAATCCGGATCAGGTTTGATTCCGAATCTTGAATAAAATGCCTTCCTGATAAAATCTTTTACTTTTTCAGGATCAGCTTTCCCCCGGTCAATATGGACCTGAAAGTAGTCCCCCTGCCCTGCCGCATTCACCCTTACAGCAACCGCATCATTGCCAAATGCCCGTTTAAGCATTGCTTCTGCCATATCAATAAGGGCAAGCCCTCTGAAGAATCCGGAACCCACAAGATGGTGAAAATCAGGCAGTGAAGCTGCCTTAAGGTCTTCATCGCAGATTCCCCTGTTAAAATCGAATGGTACAGCTTTTGATTTTTTAAGCCACATTTCCAGAAGCTCCGGACCCTCAATACCCTTTTCCCATTGTGCAATGGTTTCAAGTTCATTTTTGGGGGGAAGATTTAGAGGATCTATGTCAAAACTGCAATCACCCCGTTGTGACCAGGTTACATATTCTATCCATTTTTCCTGGTTATGAATGAGGTAGAAATTTTTTGCCACTTCACCAAAGAGATATGCGACCATTGCTCTCAGAGGCACACCAGCCTCTGATAATACATTCCCGTCACGGTCAGTTCGTTTGAATGATGGATTCCTCCATCCTTCAAACAAAGAATTCATTGTGTTTTCAGCTTTCCTGGAAGCAGATCCCCTGTCAAGATGATTAACCTCAATAAGCTGATTTATATACCATTCTTTTCGTTGAATAACAAGGTCAGATAATTCATCTTTGTCAACTTTCAATGGAAGCTGAAGAAGTATCTGACAGATCCATTTTTTATTTTCTTCTGATAATACTCCATTTAGTACCAGATCATCCTCTATAAGCTTAAAAAAATCAGTATCCAGAGGAAGCTGAGTAATAATTGCGGCTATTTCAGCAGCTTTGCCTGTCATTTTACGTACCTCGGTGGTTGTCAGATTATTCAGGCCTGAACTACCTGCATATACTCCTCCGGACCAGTTCCATGATTCCCGGTCACGCTCCACACTGTATGGAAATATTATCTGAATCCTGTCGTATGGAACCGGGAAGGTGCCTATTATCCTGTAGTTATCTTTAGGATTGGATGAGATGAGTGTACCCTGTCCGGCTCTGCCTTTCTGTTCTGTAGCCTGGTCAAGCGATCCGGCTCTGACACCTGTACCATATTCTGCCTGGCAGGCAAGATGTACCAGAAGATCAGCAGGAATGCCCAGATCAAACAGAGCATTAATTGAATTTTTTGTTGCCACTGTTACCGCTGAAGAACTTGAGAATCCGCCCTGCGGAATATTACCCGAGGAAACTATCTTCAAACCCCTGAAATTATCAATACCAAGATGTTCCTTTACTTTTAAACCCAGATTACCTGAACGAAGTGTCCTGATGGAGGCCAGGGCATTCCCAACCAGGGCAAAAGGTCGTCGCATATTACTTGTAACCCATAAGCCCGGCGGTGGTAAAGGAATATTCTTTTTCCTTCTTTCATCCAGCTCCGCATCACTGAAATAACCCAGCGACAATAACAGCGTTTCACTCATTCTTGTGCCGAATATCTCATAGGCACTCATATCTGAGACATCTTCGCCGGGATACATAGCCTGGTTATCAGCAGGAAGAGAATTTATGTTTTCCCTGTATTTATGGCTCAATGGCATCAGATGAATACGTCCGTCATCAGCACCCTGCACAATGACCACTATCTGTTCTTCACCGTCCCTGCTTCCAGCTCCTATAGGCATCTGCCAGGCTGGTCCGAAGAAACGGGACATGTCAGGGTGCATAAATGCTATCCTCAGACGCCCTCCAGTAATACCTATCCCTGCAGGCTTTTCCGGATCAAAAGCCAGTTTTTCCTTCATAATAAGTGCCTGCAGCTCCTTAAGCTGCTTTATCACTGAGGCTATCTGACCCCGGGGTCTGTCAGCTATAAGGATACTGGCAGCTTCCTCAACCTCCATCTCCTCGGGAACAAGCAAACCTATCCCTGATGAGAGTATGCCTTCAAGCATGGCCAGATCCATAGGCTGAGTCACATCAGATGTAAGAAGATCATATTCAGGTTCATTCACTGATGTCGTTATTGTACGAATTTCGCCTTCAGCTTCACTGATTGATGCTATAATATCCGTAAGATAATACTGCCCCTGTGCATTATTGTTCTTCACACCCGACAGATGTTTGTGTAATACTGAAGCACGAACTGCATACAGGGGACAATTACCTTCCTTAATATTAAGAAGTGTCTGCCTTGCTATCTGATCCTCCTCTGCAATTATATCCTTTTCCTCGGTAATGCTTAAGACTTTACCTTTATCATTACGGATCACCCTGCCTTTGCCTGTGTTTTTTGGTGGTTCATATATTGCAGAGAGAAAGGTCAGATCAGCCTCCTTTCCTCCCTCCTCATGCTTTTTAATCAGCCGTCTGAATATTGAAGAGGGTATTATCCTGTCTCCCATTGTTATTATCACCAGAGGATTTTTTTCGATCATGCCAGGCACACAGAATGCTTCCATGGCCGCAAATGCTGTACCCCCTGCTGGATTATCACTCAATACGTAAATATTATCCTTTCCAAGGGCTGAAACAACGTCCTGATACATGTGACCAACAATACATATCACAGGAGAATTGCTTATACGTCTGAAAGAGTCAATAGAATGTCGTGCAAGAGGAAGTCCATGAACCGGCTGAATACATTTCGGATCCTTTCCAAAACGGGTACCTTTACCAGCCACAAGTGTAACCAGAACTTTATCATCTGAACCTGATTCATCAGGTTGTATCAGGGACCTGTTCAATATTTTTTCCACACTTATCCTGGATGATTTTCCAAGATCCGTTTCCTTCATGCTGTTTTTTGTATCCGGCATAAATTGTGTTAACTGATTATTTATTTTATTTGATCTCAATCTCCCCCAAAGGGTACCAGCCTTCGGGATTAATACCTTTAATTGCCAGTTTTACTTTAGGCTCATGCGATTGAACATCGACTATTGCTATCTGCATTTCATATTTCCCTGCAGCAATATCACGCGGAATAAAAATGGCATCATCATATATATTATCTCCGGGGAACCATGTTTTTATATCTGCATCGGTTATCATAACTTCAGAAGATGAATTGTTTTTCAGCCTCAGAGCCAGGAGATAATTTTTATAAATCGGAGCCACGCCCCTGTTATCCCACCACGATTTAATATTAAGCTTCTCTCCTCCTGATGCCTGTTCAGGATATGAAAAGCTTCGAAGTACAAAACGATACCCCATCTTTTTAAGCCATTCATCAATATATGGCCTCCACTCATCAGGAACTCCTGATGACTTGGCATTAAATGATGAGATATGCCACTTAAGAGTCTCATCAATAATATATTGAAGTTGTTCAACCGTATATCCCTGACAATACTGGCAGCTGTCTCTCTTTCCTTTCCAGCTTTTTATTGTACCACATACCTCAAGACTTACCGGGGCTTTCTTCCATGCATCCTGCATTCCAAAGTTTATTATACCCTGGGGATAATAATCATACATATGGGTCCAGCCCGGGTTATCCTTATCCGCTGCCCAGAATCCAAGATCACCTATACAATCAACTCTCCAACCGACATCTGCCTGCGAAAGTCCGAATTTATTAGTCTTTTCATCTGTTAGCAGCATAATGAGAGGTGTTTTTTTGAAATTATCAGTATATGCCCTGACGAGGGTCTCCCTTGTTTTATCAGTGAGGATATCTGATCCTCTGCCCTCTCCCCAGAACCCAATGATTGATAAATCAACAGCCTCAAAATCAGGATGACCATCATATCTTTTTCCCAGTTCAGATATCATCCTCCCAAAGTATTGCGCATAGCGTGGATCTTCCGCATCCACTCTCCATCCTGTTTCTCCTGTCAGCCACTCCTGTTTTTCACCTGCCATTTTCCTGTACCAGGCAGGGACATCAGTAGGATCATTACTTTTTGTTCCGGAACCATATGGAGCTACCCTCAGCAACAGAGTCTGCTTTCTGTCATGCGCGGTTTTAAGTACCCTGTCAAGCATCTCCCAGTTGTACTTACCCATCTCAGGTTCAAGATATTTCCAGTAAACCCTGAAATAGGCAATTGAAGTCATAGGATGATCAGGTACTTCAAGACTTCCTTTAAAATCCTGGTAATCAACCGGAAATCCCTCAGTCCAGCCGACACCTTCATTGGTTTTGTCTCCATTGAACCTTTGAAATGTCATAAATCCGATACCGGGATTGGTGAGCACCTCACCGGAATCTTCAAACCGGACGGTTTTAATATTCTGGGATCTGATGTAAGAAGCGTTTACAAATAACAATGAAAAGAAAAAAAGTGCTAAGCCGGAAGTTTTCATTTTATTGCAGGTTATGTTCTATTATATAATCTGGGGGATAAGATTTTTCGTATGTTTCAGGTTCGGGTTCAACCGATTACTGAATACCGATTACTGAATACCGATCACTGATTACCTTTACCAACAGCTTTATATTCTCTGACCTGTTTCAGGTAATAATCACCAAGCGGTTTTGACAATTCAGCTTTCTGTGTGGATTTTTCGGGATGCCACTGAACAGCCATAATAAATGGCTTTACTTCGGGAGATACCCGTTCCATTGCTTCAGCTACGCCATTCTCGCTAACTGCACTTATCCTGAACCCGGGTGCAACTTTATCTATTGCCTGATGGTGATAGCTGTTTACGGTATCTTTTTTAATACCTGTAAGTCTGAACAGGTCAGATTTTTCATCAATTATTATCAAATGCGGAGAGCCATTGTTACCGGCTGATCTGTGTATTACAGCTGTTCCCGCATCGGTTGGAATATCTGTCAGCAAGGTTCCTCCAAGTGCTACATTAAGGATCTGTTCTCCCCTGCAGATACCAAATACCGGCATACTTTTTTCTATTGCCCCTTTAATAAGTGCAAATTCGAGTGAATCGCGGTAATTGTCAATTTCTTCACACTTTGAAAGTTCGTTTTCTTTACCGTATCGAGCCGGATTTACATCTTCCCCGCCGGTAAGCAGAAGGCCGGAACATGATTTCAGCAAGATAAGGGCAGAGTCAATATTTCTTCCATACATATTTACTATTTCAACAGAGGGCTCTGCTTGTTTTAGCCAGGCCTCATATGAACTGTAGGTTTTGCTTACGGC
>CAYLYN010000040.1:0-26558 GCA_964387565.1 uncultured Rikenellaceae bacterium
TTTCTGAGGCAGTAAACTGAAACTGCCAGCAGGTAAATCATACAAAGTATAAGTATTGACATCCCTATCGCGACACTTGTAAGATCACCTACCCATCCTATTACGAGAGGGATTACAGCTCCTCCTGATATTGCCATCATCATCAGTCCGGATATTTCATTACTCCTTTCGGGATATTTTTCGACTGCAATTGAGAAAACCAGTGGCCAGATATTAGCTACTGCAAGTCCGATCATAAACACAAGGAACCAGGCCAGTGCAGTGGAATTAACCAAAAGAATTGCAGCAAGACAGATAATTCCGAGAACTGATGTCCACATAAAAAAGCTGCGCGAGGAGATCCTTGTAAGCATAATAGCACCGGCAAATGTACCAAGCATTCTTCCAAAGAAATAAACACTTCTTCCGGATTCTGCTGCGACCGGATCCATTCCGAACTGCTTGATCAGGAACTGACCTGAATTAGAGTTGAATCCGACATCTACACCAACAACAAGAAAAATTGACATTACCATCAGGAATACGAATCCGTTTCCGAGCAGCTTAAATGAAGTACCAAAGGTAGCTTTAATTGCAGCCTGTTTTGCCTCATCCACCTTCACTGAACCAAGCCAGATAACCGACAATATAGAAACTATGCCAAATACAAGAAACATAAGCTTCCAGTCTCCAAACTTAAGTGCAAGCAAAGCTGCAAAGGGAGCCCCTATCATAGAACCAATGGCTTTTACAAACTGTGAAAAGCTCAGGAAGCTTGATGCCCTGTTACCCGGAACAACATCAACAAGAAGCGGGTTTGCCGATACCTGCACAATTGTATTTCCTATTCCGAGAAGAGCAAAACCAACAAGCACCATTGAGAAAGTATAAAAGAAATAAGGTACGAGCAGGCCAAGTGCAGTTACACCCATTCCGATGTTAAGCATGAACTTTTTTCCAAGGCGCGATTGCATTACCCCAACAGGGACAGAAAGCAGCAGGAACCATAAAAATGCAGCCGATGGTATCAGCTGGGCCAGAGTGGCGCTGAGGTTCATATCTTTGCTTACCCTGTCAACTCCTATACCTACAAGGTCAACAAAACTCATTACAAAGAATGCCATCAGAACGGGCAGTATTTTAGAGATATTCACTTTTTGGGTATTCATATTTTCAGGTTTAAAGTTTAAAGTAAAAGATTTCAGGCATCAGGTCTATAATTTCTTGGGTCCAGCGTCCAGTGTCCAGTGTCAATCATCCAGCGTCCTTCACCTACATTAACGGTAGTGCATGCTGTACAGATTTCCAGAAATCGTCATCAAGGAGATAGGCACTGCCAAGAAGAGCTGCATCCTCCTTAAGCTCAGACAGGGCTACCTCACAGTTGCAGTTCATTTCCTTTAATCCGTTCTCAAAGTCCTTCCTGAAAAGTGAATATGCATGGGAAATATTTCCCCCGATAACAAGTATTTCTGCATCGAATCCTTTCAGCCATGGAGCCAGAAACTGTGCAAGATTTATACCGAAGTCCCTGAAGAGATCAGGAACATTACTATCAGTATTATAAAGCTCAGCCAGCTCCTTAACACCACTTAGCTCCTTTCCTGTTTTATTCTTATATCTGCCAAGAAGTCCCCTTGTTGAGAAATAGTCATCAGCAATACCATCGCGGTACGGAAGATGGTAAACACAACCTATCCTGGGCACAAGTGGTCCGTCAACAATTGGTATTTTGTCTTCAATAAATGCAGATCCGAATCCTGTTCCCAGTGTTATCGAAAGTGATCTTGACACATCCTTTGCACTTCCAGCCCAGGCCTCTCCGACAGCAAATGAAGAGGCATCATTCATAAACCTTATAAGAAAATCATCAGGCACATCCAGGCTGCTTGCAATCGCATCACTAATATTAAATCCGTAAAGATTCTCGTACTTTGCCACTCCCCTGATATAACAAATGCCTTTAACATAATCAAAAGGACCAGGCATGGCGAATCCGATACCTTTTACGCTAGCTAGTTCCATCTTTGATAAAGCTCCCGAAAGCGCTTCGGCCCATATACCAATAATAGTACTGGCAGATGCCTGATTATTAACAGCTCTTTCAGTTACAGTATCTCTGAGAATATTCCCGGTAGCCAGATCTATCGCCGCAGCGGTAATATGACTTCCTCCTATATCTGCACCAATTGCAATATTTTTGTTCATAAAACTATATAAATATCAGTCTGTTTAAAGTGCATGAAAATATCTAAATTTGTTATTAATGCAAAATAATATCAGCTAATATTATTAACGGATAAGGAATTACTGATTTTTCTCATAATAATCACCATGTCAAAGGAGTAATTTTGAGAATTGATTTCCGTTTTGGTTCCATTTCTTTCAGAAAACGACTTATCAAATTAATAAGAATATTACTATGGCTAAAGTTACAAAAGAGGAAGCTTTGTATTATCATAGCAGATGCAGGCAGGGGAAAGTAGAGGTAATACCGACGAAACCATACTTTACTCAGAAAGATCTCAGTATGGCTTATACCCCCGGCGTGGCATATCCATGCCTTGAAATTGAAAAAAATCCCCATGATGCATATAAATATACCGCAAAGGGAAACCTGGTAGCGGTAATCTCAAATGGTACTGCCGTACTTGGACTGGGTGACATAGGAGCCCTGGGAGGGAAGCCTGTTATGGAAGGTAAAGGTCTGCTTTTCAAGGTATTTGCCGATGTGGATGTATTTGATATTGAGGTTGATGAGAAAGATCCTGCCAAGGTAATTGAATTCTGCAGGCAGATAGCTCCTACTTTTGGAGGAATAAACCTCGAGGATATTAAGGCTCCTGAATGCTTCGAGATAGAGACCGAACTAAAGAGGATCCTTAACATACCGGTTTTTCATGATGACCAGCATGGTACTGCAATAATTTCAGCAGCCGGACTTATTAATGCACTTGAAATAACAGGAAAGAAAATAGATGAAATAAAGATGGTTGTATGCGGCGCAGGAGCTGCAGCTATTTCTTGCTCCAGACTTTATGTTTCGCTTGGTGTTAAGAAAGAAAATATTGTAATGGTTGATTCAAAAGGAGTCCTTAATACAAAAAGGACAGACCTTAATAAATACAAAAAGGAATTTATCACAGACAGGGACATCGATACGCTTGCCCAGGCTGTTGACGGATCTGACCTTTTCCTTGGCCTTTCAGCAGCTAAAATGCTCACAAAAGATATGCTGTCGACAATGGCTGATAATCCTATAGTTTTTGCCATGGCAAATCCTGATCCTGAGATAGACTTTGAAGATGCAATGGCAACCAGGGATGATATTATTTTTGCCACCGGGAGATCGGATTATCCGAACCAGATCAATAATGTGCTTGGATTCCCGTTTATATTCAGAGGTGCACTCGACTGTCTGGCAACAACAATAAACGAAGAGATGAAGCTTGCTGCAGCTAAAGCACTGGCTGAACTGACAAAGGAGCCGGTTCCCGAAGTTGTTTTAAAAGCCTATAGTATTGATAGCCTTGAGTTCGGAAGAGATTATATAATCCCCAAGCCCCTTGATCCCAGGCTTCTTCCAAAAGTTGCCTCGGCAGTTGCAAAAGCAGCTGTTGCATCAGGTGTGGCGCAGAATATTATTGAAGACTGGGACGCATATGAGAAGTGCCTGGCAGATAAAACCGGTGATCACATCAGGAGGATTGGTGAGATAAGTGCATTGTAGGGCGTGCTTCGGCAGGCTCAGCATTAAAAGGCGTAAGGGTGAGTTTTCCAGGTTACAGGATAAAATTGCTCTTCCGGCGTTCAGATTTCTTGTTCTCAATCTTCCTGACATACATTGAAAAGATCAGTTCGGCTGTTTCCTGTATCGAGAAACAGTTTCGATTCAGTGTGGCATCAAACAGGTAATCGATGTTAAGAGGTTTCTTATCGAGGAAAGTATGAATAAGATTAAATCTCTTTTCATCAGTATCAACGACATATTCCTCAGCGGTCTCAATATCCATCTCTTTTTTCTTCATCACATTCTCTACTCTCCAGTAGAAAGGTGCTATAAGCCTGATATGCAAAGAATCCTTTATATCGTGAGCTATTGAGACTCCTCCCCTGCCTACCAGTATTATATAACCTTCCTTGCACATAGAGAGTACCACGTCTTTTATGGCTTTTTTCACCCGCAGGTCACTCACAAATCCTCCCGAAAATGCCATTATCATTTCAGACATGTTCGAGAGTTCGATACCTTTATAAAAATTCTCAATGCGTTGAGTGTCAGTATTGAGTTCCCTGGCAATGGAATAGATAATATCCTTATCGACCCATTTCCATTTATTAATTCCAGTCTTGTGATTGAGTTCATCAACGAGAAGGGCAGCTACCTGCCTTGCATCGCATCCGGTAAGCCTGGATATAGTTATTACGGGTCCGTCTTCACTTGATGGTTGTTTGAGGATCTCTTCTCTCTGTCGCCGATCAAAATAGGCCTGAAACTTGTCCATAATATAAATCGCTTTTACCGATAAATTTCCAGGATATTGCAATAGGTAAGTACTATATCCTGATTTACAATCACTTATCCCGTATTTAAACGGATAGGACCTGTTTCTGTCCCAGGGTAATTCCAACGGAATTATAAACGATATAATTTACACAAAAAAAACGAATAATTAAAATCTTTTTTCTCAGAGGCGTGACGAAATGTATACAGTATCTGTATTCCTTCTGATAATTACCTGAATACCTTTCCGAAATTTGCCTGTATCCCGAGAGAGAAAATAAAGGGTTGATTGTCGAAATTTATATTTTCAGAGTTCATTGGAAGTGAGAAACCAACTTTACCTATTGCTTTTATATGATCAAATCCTGCTTTTAACGTAAATATCGGTTCAAAGAATACTCCGGTAACATCCTCTGAAATCTGATTATAGCTGACAATTACAATTCTTGTGGACAGACCTGCATCCACAATTTTCGTTGTAAACCCGACAGATGGTTGAATAAAATAACGGTTGAAACTCACATCCGACCGGGATAACCAGTATAATGCATCAACTTTACCAAAACCAGCCCCGGCAAAAGTCTCGAATTTACCTCTGGTACCAAAATGAGTATAATATCCTGCTCCTGCTTCAAAAAATCTGTGTTTGTGATAATCTTCAGTTGAATCAGAAGTGCTATTCAAAAAACTACCATTCAACATAATACCCATATGATCAGTTACAGCATATGCAAACTGCGGATCGAAACCAGATGTCCCTGCATGAATTGAAGCCTGTACTTCCTTTCTGTTTGTCAGTAAAGGGGTATTGGAAGTATTAGGAATATAAACAGGTGCACATGAATCTAAGAATAAGATAATAATTCCCAAAAAATAAAATGGCGCTGTTGTCTTCATATAACCTGTTAATTATTAATTAAATAAGATTACTTTAAAAGAAATTAACATGACCCTGCAATCAAATTTACATTCTTTTAATCAAAATCAGCCAAAAGGAGAACTTAAAATGAAATTAATATTCAGGATATCTACTATACCTAGAATAATTTTCTGCTTAAAAAAATAGAGATTGACAGGATGGCCCGCTTTTTGTAGAAAAAACTTAGCTTTGTTATATGAAAAACAGAACTCTCTACATACTCATTTCACTATCATTGCTTATCTCAGGATGTAAGAAGAATCATATTCTTAATGAGAAGCAGCACATCCTGTTCCAGTATGATTACATAAATTTTTCAGAAGGATATGTTCATGAGGGTTTCTACGTTGATGACGAAGGAGAAATAATGCATTATTACAATCCCGAAGGCTGGAATTTTCTTTCCAGTGATTACAGCATTTCTGAAGAGCAGCTTGCCGATAATCTTTCCAGATGCAATATTTCAGAGGTGAAATCAGATAAAAAGGATCTCCTTAAATTTTCTTCATATATTGACAACCTTGCTTCAAGCAAAATAACTGCAAGAAAGAACAGCGGCAAAGAGACAGGTACCAGAGTATTCCTTTGCTACAACTTTGATGAGCAGAATGGAATTTACAGAGGTACTCTCATTAAGATGGAGGGAGATGTATCCTGTGAAAATCTCAATTTCTATTCTAAAAAGGTAGCACTCTGGCTCTCTGACCTTAATAACAGAATAAGCGTGAAATAGCTTATTTCTCTTCCTGATTTGTTTCTATCTATGCAATTCTCTTGCATAAAACAGGAAATCTTTGATTTCTTAAGTTTTTTTATATCTTTACTTTCACTTAAATACTTTTCTCGCCTATAACTTAAATTATGGACTATGATCGATAACATTTTTTCAAGACCTGAACTGTTATGGTTCCTGCTTGGACTTGTTCTTTTTTTACTTGAACTTGTAATCCCCGGTTTCTTCATTTTCTTCTTCGGTCTCGGAGCCTGGGTTACTGCTTTAATTTGTCTTATCAGTGAGCCATCCACCAACCTCCAGATAATTATCTTTGCTGTAGTTTCGGTGCTTTCTCTCCTGGCCCTGAGGAAAATGATCCAGAAAAAGTTTTTCTATCACAATGAAAATCTCTCAGAAGAAGTTGAGGACGAGTTTACAGGAAAAGAGGCAGTTGTAATCGGAAATTTTGATAATAACAAAGGAAAAGTTGAGTTCAAGGGCACTCTTTGGAAAGCCGAATCTGATACTCCTCTTGAAGCAGGTCAGTCTGTCATTATTAAAAGTAAAGAAGATTTTACACTCAAAGTCGAACCAAAAAAATAGAATGACATGAACAGTGGTACATTTATTCTTGTGGGATTAATCTTCCTTGGATTTATCCTTATTGCATCCATGATAAAGATTGTCCCTCAAAGGACAGCCATTATCGTTGAACGCCTTGGAAAATACAGGGCTACCTTTTCAGCCGGATTCCAGATACTGATACCTTTCATTGACAAGGTCAGATACAGGCATACACTTAAGGAACAGGCTATTGACGTTCCCTCACAGATTTGTATAACGCGTGATAATATCGCTGTTGAGGTTGACGGCATCCTGTATCTGCAGGTACTTGACCCTCAGAAAGCTTCTTATGGAATCGATAATTACAGATTTGCTTCAATACAGATCGCACAGACAACAATGAGGAGCATTATCGGTAAACTTGAACTTGACAGGACCTTCGAGGAGCGGGAGACTATCAATGTTTCTATTGTTGAGGCAGTTGATAAAGCAAGTGAGCCATGGGGTGTAAAAGTGACTAGGTATGAGGTAAAGAATATTATACCTCCGCAGAGCATCAAGGATGCCATGGAAAAACAGATGAGGGCAGAAAGAGAAAAGAGAGCTATAATTGCAGAATCAGAAGGAGCAAAACAGGCAAAAATCAATGTTGCTGAAGGTGATAAACAAGCTCTTATTAAAAACTCTGAGGGTGAGATGCAGAAAAGAATCAATGAAGCTGCCGGACGTGCTTCAGAGATTGAGCAGATTGCAAAAGCAACTGCTACAGGACTAAGAGCCATCTCTCTTGCAATTTCTGAAGAAAACGGACTTAATGCCGTTAACCTGAGGATTGCAGAACAGTATCTTACTGAATTTGGGAAACTTGCAAAATCAAACAATACAATGATCCTTCCATCCAATCTCTCAGATATTGCCGGAGTAGTAGCTACGGCAACATCGGTCTTTAATGAGATCAAGGATAAGAAGAAATAAGCTTTAAAGGCTGTAGAGGCTGTAGAGGCGTATAGGCGTAGAGGCTGTAATGGATTTATACTATTACGGCCTTTTTTACATTTAAACCCTCTAAAGTCTCTACAGCTTTTACAGGCTCTAAATTCCTTCCTGTTCAGTTCGCCTTATTATTTCATTCTGAAGATCTTCTCCAAGATCATTGAAATAATCGCTGTACCCTGCGACACGTACAATAAGATTCCTGTGACGTTCCGGATGCTTCTGGGCATCCTTAAGGGTTTCGGCATCAACTACATTAAACTGGATATGATGTCCGTCGAGACTGAAATATGACCGGATCAGAGAAGTAAGATTATTGTAGCTATCATCATCCTCAAAAAAAGATGGTGAGAACTTTTGATTCAGTAATGTGCCACCTGTACGAAGATGATCTATTTTCGATGCTGACTTGATGACTGAAGTAGGGCCGTTATGATCTGCTCCCTGGAAAGGCGAGATCCCTTCCGAAAGAGGCATATTGCTGTTTCTTCCATCCGGCATTGCTCCCGTAACACTTCCAAAATAGACATGCGAGGTAGTGGGCAACATGTTGATCCTGTGAAAACCGTTCCGGGTATTTGGCCTTCCGTTTACTGAATCATAATATATGTCAAATACTGAAACTGCCTGCTGATCAGCATAATCGTCATCGTTACCGTATTTTGGAGTATTGTACATAAGATCATGCTGAATATTCTCATATCCTTTAAAATCAGCTTCCATTGCATCAATTATATCTTTCCAGGTATATTTTTTCTGTTCATAGATATTATAACGTATTGAAGTCAATATATCGGAAATACTTCCCAGGCCAACCCCCTGAATATAGGAAGTGTTATAACGTGCTCCACCGCAATTATAATCTGTGCCATTGGATATACAATCTTCAACAAGCAACGAAAGAAATGGTACCGGAAGCCAGCTGGCGTATAATTTTTCTATAACATTATTACCCTTTATCTTGATATCTGCAAAGTATTTAACCTGTACAGCAAAGGCCTCCATAAGCTCCTCAAAACTCCTAAAATTATTTGCACTTCCTGTCTCCGGGCCTACCTGCTTTCCAGTCCTCCGGTCAAAACCATTAAACAATGTAAGTTCGAGTATTTTAGGAAGATTAAAATAACCAGTAAGCCAGTATGCTTCAGTACCGAAGGCACCAGTCTCCACACAACCTGAAGCACCACCATTTCTGGCATCAGACAGGCTTTTACCCTGTCGGAGCATCTCTGAAATTATTGCTTCAGTATTAAAACATGACGGTTGCCCGAAACCCGTTTTTATAATATCCAGAGCTTTATGGATGAACCTGTCAGGATTTTTTTTACTTATCTGAATCATGGAACTTGGCTGAAGTATCCTCATTTCCTTAATTACATCAAGCAGGATGTAGGAAATCTCATTTACTGCATCAGTACCATCAGGCTTAACCCCCCCAAGGTTTATCAGACAGAAATCTGTGTATGTATTACTTTCATTTGCAGTTACTCCCATCTTTGGTGGAGAAGGATGATTATTAAACTTTATCCAGAAACAACCAAGGAGATCCCACAGTAGTTCCTCATTCAGTGTTCCGGATTCCATCTCCTTCTTATATACAGGGTAAAGATGCTGGTCAAGTCGTCCTGGATTGAAGGAGTCCCATGGATTTAGTTCCGTTATTACTCCCAGATGTATGAACCAGTAATGCTGAAGCATCTCATGTACTGTCTCAGGTGCATGCGCAGGCACCTTTCTGCAAACCACTGACATCCTGAGCAGTTCCTTCTTCCTTTTTTCGTTCGGTTCTCCTGCAGCAATTTTTTCAAGTTCACAGGCATGTCTGTTTGCATACATAATTATTGCGTTGCATGCTATTTCCATTGCCTTAAGCTCCTCATGCTTTTCGAAAGCATCAGTATCATTGTAATAATCAAGGGCTTCAATAGCTGACTTAATCTCAGTTTTTAAATCGAGGAAGCCTCTTTTGAACATTTTATAACCAAGTACAGTATGTCCGGGAGCCCTCTGCTCCTGGAACTCTGTAAACACACCTGATTCATAAGCATTCATCCACTCAGGTGACATTCTGCTCATCAGCCTGTCACGATTGCTCTTTCCTTTCCAGAAGGGTCTAATTTCTTTTTCATATACCTGTTTAACCTCTTCGTCCACCTGAAAAGAGACCTTCTCCCTTGAATGAAGTATCTCAAGATCCTTCAATGAGTGAAGGCTGATTTCCGGATAGGTAGGTGTTGCCTTTGGAGCAGGACCTCTTTCTCCTACTATCAGCTCTCCGTCAAGAATACAAATCTTCTTGTATTTCAGAAGATATTCAAAAGCTTTTGCTCTTTTCACAGGGGCAGATAGTTCCCTTGCTTCATCGCTTTTATAAAACTGAGTCATTAGCAGTGCCCTTTCGGATGACATTGTTTCTACTGCATTTAGACTCTGTTCCCTGAGTTTTTTTACTCTTTCAGAAATCTTCATAAGTTTTATTAACTTTTTAAAAGTGAATTAATTTAAGCCTTATTAGCCCCCTGCTACACTGAAGTGACTCATTTTCATACCTATTTGCCCCCCTGCCCCCCTGAAGGTGGGTTAATTCCGGGTCACAACGAAGGTTCGTTATGTTTCGAAATTTAACCCCCTTCAGGGGGTGGACCAGCCTCAGCGGGGCCGGGGGCCAACACGTTTGTGATCAATTACCCGCCGATCTTCACTTTAATTCCCGTTTCACTAAACAGTTCCTTCAACAATTTCATCTCCTCGCCCGAAGGCGGATCTATACCATCCATTTTCCAGTCCCTGTTAAACTTTCTGTACTTGGAAGAACCAATTTTATGATAAGGCAGAAGATTTATTTTACTGATTCTTTCCCTGTTCAGGCTTCCTATCAAATCCTTCATCATTTTCATATGACTGATATCGTTGTTCATCCCTGGAATAACAGGAATTCTGACCATTAGATTTGATGCCATCTTTGAAAGCAGCAGTAAATTTTCTATAATAAGTGTATTTGAAACGCCAGTCATCTCAATATGCTTTTCATTATCGAGGTGCTTCAGATCGAACAGGAAAAGATCGGTAAAAGGAATAAGAGTACTGTATTTTTCAGGTGGCGAATAACCGGATGTATCGATTGCAGTATTATACCCCATTTTTTTGCATTCTTTCAAAGCCTCTAGAAGAAAATCATATTGCAGCAATGGTTCACCACCTGAGAAGGTAACACCTCCGCCTGACTGGTTTATAAAGATCCTGTCTTTTTCAAGTATCTCAATTATTTCATTAACAGTGAAGTATTTACCAACATCCTCTTCAATCGTAAAAGATTTTCCTCCAACTACGTTTGTTCGTATAGTTTTATCAGGAAAGGCTGAAATACCTTCAGGATTATGGCACCATATGCATCCGAGCGGACAGCCCTTTAAAAAGAAGGTAACCCTGATGCCGGGACCATCATGAACTGAGTATCGCTTAACACTGAAAATAAGACCCTTCATTGAAAAAGATAAAAGATTAAAGGAGAAAGTTGGCAGTTGACAACACATGCCAAGCACAAGTCAGGCGCAACCAGTTTAAATGGAATAGAACATCAGACAATTATACAGACGCCGGCCGAGACGCTGCATCATAAAACTGTATTTCAGTTTTGCTATCATAATGTTAAACAGATGAGTGCAAGTTAAATAATTTTAGATTATCTCCAAAACATTAACAAATCATTAACCATAATTGATGCAATGTTTTTATTTTTCCACCGTCTTTAATATGAAAATAGTTTCCAACATATCGCCGCCCGGCATTTTCTACGATCAGGTTTAGGTAAATCACGGAAAGACATCTCCCCGATGTCTTTCTTCTTTTTATTTTTTTTGTAATTTGCGGCCTCGAAATTATGAAAACGTAATATAAATGAAAATGAGAAACCTGGTATCAATGATCCTGTTAACCTTTATTGCAATGACCGGATGCAAAAACAAGACGGAAAATGAAAATCCATTTCTGAATGACACGTATGGGACTCCATTCGAAGTGCCACCTTTCGGTAAGATCAGGGCTGAGCATTATATGCCGGCATACCTTAAGGGAATCGAAGATCAGAAGAGGGAAATAAATGCAATAATCACTAACAGCGAGGAACCAACTTTTAATAACACTATTAAGGAACTTGAGTACAGTGGTGAGCTTCTTAGGAGAGTTGGAAGGGTTTTTGGAGCTCTTAATTCAGCAAACACAAATGATACCCTGCAGAAACTGAGCAAAGATCTTTCCCCTATTCTCTCAAAACACAGGGATGATATAAACCTGAACGATACGCTTTTTCAGAGGATTAAAACAGTGTTTGAGAACAGCCAGAAATTTAACCTTACCGATGAAGAGAAGAAACTACTTGAAGATACATATAAAGGCTTTGTCAGAAGCGGGGCAGCTCTCTCTTCAGAGGATAAGAATAAGCTCCGTAAAATAAATGAAGAGTTGTCAATTCTTTCAGTGCAGTTCGGACAGAACCTGCTTGCTGAGACAAATGCATTCAAACTGGTAATTGACAAAGAAGAAGATCTCTCTGGCCTTCCTGAAGGAGTTATTGCTCAGGCAGCCCAGACTGCAAAGAGATTTAATATGGATGGCAAATGGGTATTTACAATTCAGTATCCGATTATGGAACCATTCCTGAAGTATTCTGATAAAAGAGAACTCAGGCAGAAGCTCTTTACAGCATATTTCATGAAAGGTGACAATGATAACGAATATGATAACAAGAAAATAATAGCAAGAATAGCCAACCTCAGAATAGAACGGTCAAAATTACTGGGCTACAGGAGCTATGCTGATTATGTGCTTGAAAGAAATATGGCTAAAACACCTGAAAGAGTCAGGGAATTCTTAGGAGAGGTATGGAAAGCCGCCACGCCGGTTGCCAGAGCCGAAGCAGAAACACAGCAGGAAATTATTAATAAGGAAGGAGGCAAATTCAGGCTTGAACCATGGGACTGGTGGTATTACACAGAAAAAATCAAGAAGGAGAAATATGACCTTGATGATGAAATAACAAGACCATACTTCAGGATTGATAATGTTATGGAAGGCATGTTTTATGTTGCCAACCAGCTTTATGGACTTGAATTTTCCAGGAGGGATGATATTCCTAAATATCATCCTGATGTTAACACTTTCGAAGTAAAAAGGAATGGCCAGCATGTAGGTATACTTATGATCGACAATTATCCCCGGGCATCAAAAAGAAACGGAGCATGGTGCGGGGCTTACAGAGGTCAGAGCCGTGATATCAATGGTAATATGATCACTCCGGTGGTTACTATGGTTACAAATTCGACTCCTCCTTCGGGAGACAAGCCATCATTGCTAACAGCAGATGAGGCTTCAACAGTTTTTCATGAATTCGGACATGCTCTCCATCAGCTATTGTCAAACTCAACATATCCCGGAATTTCGGGAACTTCAGTTGCCAGGGATTTTGTGGAGCTTCCTTCCCAGATTATGGAACATTGGGTTCTTGAGCCAGAAGTACTTAAAGTATATGCAAAACATTACCAGACAGGTGAGTTGATACCTGCAGAGATTGTTGAAAAACTTGACAAATCAGGCAAATTCAATACCGGATTTATTACAGTTGAGTATCTTGCGGCATCATTACTCGACATGGAATATCATTCTCTTACGGAGCCTGGCGAACTTGATATAAGAAAATTTGAAAATGCCGCCATGGACAAATATGGACTTATTCCAGAGATCAAGCCACGTTACAGGTCGACATATTTTAATCACATATGGGCATCTGGTTATGCAGCAGGCTACTATGCATATATGTGGTCTGAAATACTTGACGCTGATGCTTTCCAGGCCTTCAAAGAAACAGGAAATATATTCAATAAAGAGGTTGCTGCAAGGTTTGAGAAAGAGATACTTTCAAAAGGAGGAACAAGGGATCCCCTTGAAATGTATATTGCTTTCAGAGGGAAAGAACCTGGTATTGATGCCCTTCTGGTGAACAGAGGCCTTAGATAGTAATTAAGTTCCATCTGACATATATGTTAATATTCAACTCGGATCACACCAGACTTATTTAAGGCATGGTTGATTAATTAAATTGGATTAACTTTAGTTTAATATACTACATTCTGAACCATGGCTCTCAGGGTACTTATTATAATCACTTTCTTCTGTAATTCCTTATTCAGACCGGAGGTACAGGCGAGAATGCCTGTTGCTTATAAGGGAGTTATGGATCTTCGCAGTTTTGACAAGGAGAAAAATTTTACTGTAAATCTTAACGGGGAATGGGAGTTTTACTGGAATAAATTACTCCGGCCAGTCGATTTTAAGAGCAACTCTTACATCCCGGATTGCTATGGCAAGGTACCATCATACTGGACAGATTATCAAAAACTCTCGGTGAAAACAGAACGGTTCGGATATGCAACCTACAAATTAACGGTTTTACTACCTGAGGGATTTAAAAATTCACTTGGAGTTGACCTGCCGGTTTTTGATTCATCTTATGATATTTATATAAATGGTGAATATCATGGAGGAAATGGTGTTCCGGGAAAAAGCGCTGAGGATTCAAAACCTGAATATAAACGGAATTTTTTCAGGCTGAGGCCTGACTCTGATACGTTATCAATAATAATCAATGTTTCTAATTTCGACCATAGACGTGGTGGATTCTGGCTTCCTGTAAGATTTGGCACATTTGCAGAAGTACAGAAAAAGATAGCAAACAGCTGGGCCTGGCAATGGTCTGTAATAAGTTTGCTACTCGGATTTTCGGTATTCTTCCTTCTGTTTTATCTAATTTCAAGAAGAGATAAAGAGACTCTCTTTTTCAGCATAGCAACAATATGCCTTGCTGTCCGCCCACTCTTCACATCACATTATCTTATTGGTAATCTGGCTGATATGTCGTGGACATGGATAATCAGATTTGAATACCTTGGACTTTTTGTGCTTACAATAGCCTGGGTTTGGTTCCTTAATTCAATATATCCTTCAAAATTTATCAGGATATTAGCAACAATCCTGACCCCATTTTTTTCAATCATTTCAGTTTTTACAATATTCCTGCCGGTTAAAATTTTCAGCTATTCACTTATGACCTTTTACCCGTCGATGTTTATACTTATTGCATATCCTCTTATTATGAGTTTCAGAGGACTTCTGAAAAAAAACCTTATCGACATTCTATACTTCAGCGCATTTTTCCTTCTTTTCTTCGGAGGAATTCATGATATAAGAGTAGCCAGTGGTAAGGTAGAAAGCTCAACAGGGTATATACTTACATATTTTATACTTCTTTTTGTTTTTATCCAGGCCGGATTAATTATGTATAAATGGATTAAAGCATTCAATGAAAAGGAGAAACTTCAGGGAGAGCTGGAGTTTATGAACAGAAACCTTGAAATAATTGTGAAAGAGCGTACCCAGGAAATTATAGCACGAAACCAGGAAATAGAGAAGCAGAATACAATGATTGCTTTACAAAATAATAAGCTGTCGGAAACGATCAAAATAAAAAACAGGATCTTCTCTGTTGTTGCTCATGATCTCAGAAGCCCGGTTGTAAACATACTCTATATGCTAAATCTCCTGAAGGAGAAGGAGTTCCAGGAGAAATTTGACACATTTGCCAATTCGAGTATAGAATATGCCCAGATGGTAATAAATCTGCTCGAAAATATGCTGGTATGGGGAAGAGAGCAGGAAGACAAGATTAAATATTCACCTGAAAGACAGAACCTTGCAGACCTGGTACTTACAAACCTCAGTATTTTCAAGGAGACAGCCGACAAGAAAGATATTTCTGTCAACTTCACCCAGGTTGGCGGTTCAATTGCGTACTTTGATAAAGATCTGCTCGATATAGTCATAAGGAACATTCTGTCAAATGCAGTCAAGTATACCTACAGAGGCGGAAGAATCAGCATCCTTCTGAAAGACAAGTCAGGCAGTAATGAAGGTATCATGCTTAAAATTTGTGACAATGGAGTTGGTATCCCGGCAGATAAACAGAAAAATCTTTTATCAACTACGGAGATAGAGAGTACCTCCGGAACAGAAAACGAGAAAGGTACAGGCCTCGGTCTCAAACTATGCTATGATCTTGTGAAACTTAATAAAGGTACAATTTCTGTTGAAAGCGCTCCAGGTGAGGGAACCTGTTTTACAATTACACTTCCGGCATAATCACCTTCTAATCGATGGTAAGCCCGGCCATACGATCCCTGTCAAGTATCCTTATCTTTTTACCTTTGGCTTCTATTAATCCTTCTGATTCCATTTCGCCGATTGCTCTGGCAACCGAAGGCCTGGCGACACCAAAAAAATCAGCAAGGTCACTCTGTGTCAGCTCAAGGGTAACCGTAGTGCCCCGTGTTCCGGATTTCTGCAGGATAAAATGAGCAAGCTTCCCTTTTATAGTTTTGAAGTTAAGGAACTTTATCTTCTCCGAGAGAAACTGCGACCTGTTTGAAATCATATTAAGGAAATTGACAAGGATTTTGTCATTTCGTTTCATAAGTGCAAGAAAATCAGAAAGCTCAATAATCAGAATTTCACAGTCAGATATTGCGATCACATTTACCGGAAACCTGTTTATTTTGCCAAAAAGAAAAGCAACTGCCAGAGCACCAGGAGCAGAAATATCTTCAATTTTTATGACCCTTCCGGCATAATCGACCATTTCTCCTTTTACTATTCCATTGGTAACTATCATGAGCGATGTAACAAACTCGCCGCTCTGAGCTATCATTGAGCCTGTCTTGAATTTCTTCACTCTGCTTGGCAGGTTTTCGACTATTTTCCTGACTTCACCGGTCTGTATACCCTTGAATAAGAGAGCTTGCGAAAGGCTTTCATAATCCATTATACTTCTCTTAAATTTTATATGCTCCTAAAATTATTACATTTGAAACTTTTAACAACCGATACATGAAAAAATATTTTTTCTCAGTATTTATTCTGTTTAATATTCAGTCATCACTTGTAAGAGCACAAAATGATTATGAAAATCAACTACTTAAACAATTTCATGAAATAACAAGCGAAGAAATGACGGGATGGGTAGAAAAGCTATGCTCCCCTGAATTCAATGGACGACTTGCAGGAACTCCTGAATATATTGCCAGCGCAGAATGGGTGGCTTCAAGACTCCGGGAATGGGGAATCAGTCCCGGCGAAGGGAGTAACTCATGGTTTCAATGGTTTGACTTGCCATATACAGTTTTGAACGATATAGGAAGTCTTACTCTTAATATGAAACAACCTGATGGATCTGTTATACAGAAAAATTATAAATATCCTGATGAATTTTACCCCGGAATGAATTCAGGAAGCGGAGAAATTACTTCAGAAGTAGTATTTGCCGGATATGGAATTACAGCCCCCGAACTAAATTACGATGACTATAAAGGAATTGACGTCAAAGGGAAGATAGTACTGGTAAACAGGGATGTCCCATTTATGAATCCGAGAGATCCGGAATACAGTAAATGGGTAGCCTACTGTTATCACCAGTACAAACTTGAAAATGCAGTTAAACATGGTGCATCCGGCTTCCTTTATGTGGACGGAGCTAGTGCAAATCCGAATATTTCATACGACTCATCAATAATTGTAGCAGGAATAGGACAACAGCCTCTTGATGATATTTTCTCAGGACTTAAAACTACAAATAGCGAAATACTTGAAAAAATCAGAGGATCATTTAAACCTGCCTCATTTAATACCGGTAAATCTTTCACAATAAAAGCCAATACAACCAGGCATCCGGAAGGAAAATCCTGCAATGTAGTAGGTATTATTGAAGGCAGCGATCCTATTTTGAAAAACGAATTTATAATTCTGGGTGGCCATCTTGATGCAGTTGGTAAGGCCGGAAGAACTGTAAACGGAGCTCTCGATAATGCAAGCGGCGTTGTTGATATACTGGCTGCAGCAAAAGCAATGGCTTTATCAGGGATAAAGCTCAAAAGATCAGTGGTTTTTCTTTTCATCGGGGGTGAGGAAGCAGGCCTTATCGGCAGTAAACTCTTTACTTCAGGGAAAAACTATCCGTCTGAAAAAACTATTACTTATATAAACCTCGATATGGTTGGTAATGGCACAGGACTATATGTAGGTGCAGGCAGTGCTTATAAGGAATTGCTTTCCTATTTTGAGGAGGCAAACAGAAAATATATTCACAGGCCACTAAGGATTTCAGCGCCGGTCAACAATGAATATTATGGCAGACCCAGAAGCGATGAAGTAGTATTCAGGATGGCCGGATACAGGACAATGTCCATATATACAACAGATGCTTACAAAAAAGTGTATTACCACCTGCCCGGGGACGATCCGGATGCACTTACAGTTGAAATTATGGAAGATGTTGCCAAGATGATTTATGTTGCCGTCATAAATATGGCAAACGACATTTCACTAAAATATTAAATCACCATTTTGTAACATATGTTACAATTTAATCCTTTTTCCTTGTTCATCTTTGTTCTATAAACCAAATAAAACAAGAGATGGTAAGGGATATTATAAAGATAGATGAAGAGCTTTGCAACGGATGCGGGCTCTGTGTTCCCAATTGTCATGAGGGAGCTTTACAGGTTATTGACGGTAAGGTGAGGCTGGTAAGTGAACTTATGTGTGACGGCCTTGGTGCCTGTATAGGACATTGCCCTGAAGGTGCGATAACTATAGAGAAGCGAGAATCTGAACCGTATAATGAAACAACTGTTATAGAAC
This sequence comes from uncultured Rikenellaceae bacterium, assembly GCA_964387565.1. Classification (GTDB taxonomy): domain Bacteria; phylum Bacteroidota; class Bacteroidia; order Bacteroidales; family VadinHA17; genus LD21. Next base: position 18,418 of record CAYLYN010000040.1, read on the forward strand.
AGATGGCTGATAAGGGCAAAAATACAATAATAGCTCACCTGAAGCATCTGAAAGAACACGGCGAAACCGGCTTTCTTCAGGAGGGTGTAGCCTGGCTGAAGTTACATAAGGCTGAACTTAAATTCAACCTTGATGAGGTAATTGGAGAAGTCCACAATCATGGCCGCCAGCCAGTAGCAGAATCATTATCAATGGTTACAGCAGCTCATGCATCACATAATCATGCACATAACCACCACGGAGGCTGTCCGGGATCAAGAACCATGGTCATCGAAAAACAGGAAAACAATATAAATACGGCTCCTGCAGGTTCACAAGCCTCAGAGCTAAGGCAATGGCCCGTTCAGATGCATCTTCTTAATCCAAATGCTCCCTATCTGAGAGGAGCAGATCTGCTGCTTGCAGCTGACTGCGTTGCCTTTTCAATTGGAGATTTTCATTCAGGTTTCCTTAAAGGAAAATCTCTTGCCATAGCCTGCCCTAAACTGGATCATGGCACAGAAAGCTATATTGAGAAACTTACCACTATGGTTGACTTGGCAAAGGTTAACACTATTACAGTTATGATGATGGAGGTTCCCTGTTGCGGAGGATTGCTCCAGATGGTCAGAGCAGCTCTGGCCAATTCCTCGAGAAAGGTACCTGTAAAAAAGATTATTGTTGGCATTAAAGGGAATATACTGGAGGAGGAATGGATTTGAGTGAGGTGTGAGGTGTGAGGAGTGAGGTGTGAGGAGTGAGGTGTGAGGAGTGAGGTTATATATATCATACTTAATAATCTGGTTTTTATTTGCTTCATAATCAGAAATTCCTATATTTGATAGTATAACATGGAGGTTGTAATAGTTGTTTAGTGATTCTAAACTAATGAATTCAATACCATGACTGACTTCATCTCTTTGACCGGTTCAGGAACAAGATCTCTTTATTTAGGATTTGACATAGGATCAGTATCTCTCAACACTGTTGTTCTGAACAGTGATTACCGGATTCTTGAAGACCACTATGAATATATCTATGGTAAGCCATTTAATATATTGTACGAAAGGCTTGGCAGGCTTATCTCAGAATATGGCAGTGATTCAATCGCAGGAATTGCCTTTACAGGATCGGGAGGGAAACTTGGCTCTGAGCTGACAGGCGGTGCCTTTATCAATGAAATAATTGCCCAGGCTACATCAACCGGCTACCTCTATCCGGATGCCAGAACAGTAATTGAGATAGGTGGTGAAGATTCAAAACTTATTTTACTCGAGAAGGATCCTTCAAACGGTCATTCAAGACTTGTGGATTTTGAAATGAATAGTATTTGTGCTGCAGGAACAGGATCTTTCCTCGATCAGCAGGCAAGGCGAATCGGAGTCTCAATTGAAAATGAATTCGGCGAAATGTCGCTTAAATCCGTTGATCCTCCAAGGATTGCTGGCAGATGCAGTGTCTTTGCAAAAAGCGACATGATACATCATCAGCAAATTGCCACTCCCTTGCATGATATTGTTGCCGGACTGTGTTTTGCACTGGCAAGAAATTTCAGGAGTAATGTAGCAAAAAGCAAAGAGATAATCAGTCCTGTAATTTTTTCAGGAGGTGTAGCTGCAAATATCGGCATGGTCAGGGCCTTCAGGGATACACTTAAACTTGAAAAGGATGAGCTGATAATTCCGGAGCATTTTGCCTCCATGGGTGCCATTGGAGCTGTTATGTATGCCCGCTCGAACGGAACTCCAATGAATTATTTTTCAGGCACAAAAAAGCTTGAAGAGTACCTCACAAAAACATCCTCATCATTTATAAGTCTGCCCAGGCTTGAAGAATCTGAAGCTAAATATAATAAGCATGTATATCCGATTGACAGGAACAACGGCAGGCTGAAGGTTTACCTGGGACTTGATATTGGTTCACTGAGCACAAATGTGGTTCTGATTGATGATCAGCACAGGGTAATTGCCAGGAGATACCTGCCCACTGCAGGCAAACCTCTGGAGGCAATTCAGCGCGGACTAAATGAAATATCTTCTGAAGTAGGCGACTCAGTAGAAGTCATAGGCGCCGGAACCACAGGTTCCGGACGATATCTGACAGGTGATTTCATAGGAGCAGATACGATACAGAATGAGATAACAGCACAGGCAACTGCTGCAATCGATTATGATCCTACCGTAGATACCATTTTCGAGATCGGTGGACAGGATTCCAAATATATCAGCATTGAGAATGGTGTTGTTGTTGATTTTGAAATGAACAAGGTTTGTGCTGCAGGTACGGGTTCGTTTCTGGAGGAACAGGCTGAAAAACTTAATATCAATATAGTAGAAGAGTTTGGTTGCACGGCACTTAATGCTGAATGCCCTGTAAAGCTTGGAGACAGATGTACTGTTTTCATGGAATCGGACCTGAATTCCTTTATGCAGAAGGGTGCAAAAAATCAAAACCTGGTTGGCGGTCTCGCCTACTCAATAGTCTATAATTATCTTGAAAAGGTTGTAGGTGACAGAAGAGTAGGAAATAAGATATTCTTCCAGGGAGGAGTGACGAATAATAAAGCTGTTGTAGCCGCATTCGAGAAGGTTTTAGGAAAAAAGATCCTTATTCCGCCACATTTTGATGTCACCGGTGCAATAGGAGCTGCTATTTTAGCCAGAAGGTCGATGGGTGAAGGTCAAAAAACATCTTTTAAAGGATTCAGTATTGGTAATGCATCATATAAAATTACAAGGTTTACCTGCCAGAGCTGTACAAATCATTGCGAAATAAGAAAAGTAAAGATTGAAGGTGTCAAAACACCACTTTTTTACGGAGGCCGTTGCGAAAAGTATGAGACAGGTGACAGGAAAAAAAGTGCAAATGATATTCCTGACCTGTTCAAGAAAAGGCTTGAACTTCTTTGCGAGGGATATAATGAACCTGATGAAATCAGAAATGTTACAATCGGTATACCCAGAGCCTTAATGGTCTATTACCAGCAGTTTCCATTCTGGCGTACCTTTTTTGAAGAACTGGGATTCACTGTAATCGTTTCAAGAGAATCAGACAAAGCTATTGTAACAGAATCAATTGAGACAATTACTGCTGAGACATGCCTGCCCGTCGAGCTGATGCATGGACATGTTACAGACCTTATAAGTAAAGGTGCTGATTTCATTTTCATACCCTTTATCGTTAATGGGAAAGAACAACCCGGTAATAATACTTTCAACTGTAATTGTCCATGGATACAGACATATCCGTTCATGGTAAGAGCAGCACTGAAAGGAAAGATAGATGGATCCAGGCTGTTAATTCCAACCCTCCATTTCAGGTTTTTTGAAAGAGCTCTGATGAAAGAAATGACCGGATATTTCAGTCAGAAATTCGGTATAAGCAAGGAGAGAATAAGAAAAGCTGTTTATAAAGCTGACGCGAGGCAGATAGCTTTTGAAAAGAAAGTTGCAGATTACGGAAAGGAAGCTCTTAAAAACATTCCAACAAACTGCAGGCCGGTTGTTCTTCTCGGACGTCCCTATAACTGTGCAGATCCTCATCTGAACCTGAGTCTTGTGGAAAAGCTGATAAACCAGAATGTCATGCCTATACCGGTGGATATGCTCGAAATAAATCCATCCGATATATTTAAGAACTACAGGAACATGTACTGGCCAAACGGTCAGAAGATCATTGCGGCAGCACAGCTTGTATCCAGATCTGACAAACTAAATGCGGTCTATCTTAGTAATTTCAGGTGCGGACCGGATTCTTTTATCTGGCATTATATTACTGAAGAACTTAAAGGGAAACCATTTCTCCATCTCGAGGTTGATGAGCATTCAGCAGATGCTGGTATGGTAACCCGTATTGAAGCATTTCTGGACAGTCTGAAAGGATCTGAAAAAAATGAGAAAAAGAGACCTGAAATCTTCCGTCCCAGGCCGGGACAGTCGGCGCCACAGAAAGAAAGAGTGCTTTATTTTCCATACATGCATGACGGTGCATATATGATTGCAGCAGCTGCCCGAAGCTGCGGAATCCCTTCAGAAGTGCTTCCCAAACAAACAGATGAAGATCTTGCAATCGGAAGGAAATATACCTCTTCAAAGGAATGCTTTCCTATGATCTGCACTACCGGCAGTTTTCTTAAAAAACTGATGGAACCCGGAACAGATGCTTCAAAAGTCAGTTTTTTCATGCCTGATCATAACGGCCCATGCAGGTTTGGACAGTATAACCAGTTCCACAGAATCCTTTTCGACAGACTCGGCTACAAGAAAGCTGAACTGATCACCCCTTCAAATGATACTTCGTACGAAGATATAGCAGGTGAACACAGTCAGAAATTCAGAATTAATGCCTGGAAAGGTTTTGTGGTTTTCGATTACCTCCGGAAACTTTACAGAGAAACCCGGCCATATGAACTGTACAAGGGTGAAACAGACAGAAAATATGAAGAAGCTCTGCGAAAACTCGAGCATTGTATTGAAATGGGATCCTCCGGGTTACACACTACTTTGAAAAAAATTGCTATTGAGTTCATGAACATCCGCGTAGACAAAACAAGCAGGAAACCAGTTGTTGGCATACTCGGAGAGATCTTCATGAGAGATAATGCAGGGTGCAACGGGAATATAGCCAACAGACTTGAAGAGCTTGGAGTTGAAGTTGTTATAGGTCCGTTTTCAGAATGGATAACATACTCCACCCATCGTTTTACCCGCGACAGCCGGTGGAAAAATGACAAAAAAGGAATAATTAAATCCAAGATACAGGAGTTCGGACAGGAAGTCATTTCAGCCTCCCTGCTGAGAGGCCTTCTTAAATATACCGACAAGGAAAAAGAAATATCCCTGCATGATATTCTTAGTGCGTGCAATCCCTATGTAAATCAATACTATGACGGGGATCCACCAATAGCAATGGGATCAGCCGCCTCTCTGGCAAACAGAGGTGTATCGGGAATTGCAGCAATACTACCTTTCACATGCATGCCCGGAACTCTTGTGGCAGCTGTTAGTGACACCTTCAGGAAGGACAATAACAATATTCCATTCATCAATATTGCATATGACGGGCAGGATTCTGTTTCACTCGACACGCGGCTTCAGGCTTTCGTTTTCCAGGTAAAAGAATATGCTAAAACAGTTCAGAAACAGAAAGAAGTACCATTACTCATTAATGAATGATCAGACGAATCCTGTTCAGACACTCTAACTCTCTAATATCTTCCTGACCTTATTATACAGAAATTCAACCTTCTGGTACGGATCTCCGGCGCCTAAAGTTTCGAGAGGTAGATAACCACGGTAACCGCATTTCTTAACAATATCAATTATTTTAACATAATCTGACTCGACCTGTGTGTCATTTACAAACACCTTTTCTTTCATCTGCCAGGTAATGGCATATTTTGCTGTGGCAGCAATATCCTTATAAGGATCTGGAGAATGGTAACTGCCAACATCAAGCATCAGTCCTACCCATTCATGGTCAATCAGCTTAATCAATCTTTCAACCTCATCAGCAGTTTTCGCAAAATCATAATGATTCTGAAATGCGAGCATAACACCGTGCTTCTGACCATAATCAGCACATTCTCTGATATCGTCAGCTATCCATCTTGCCCGTTCTTCCCAGGGATAATCCTCTTTTGAAAGTGTCCCGGCAAAAATCCTGACTCCCGGAGCTCCAAGTTTCTGGGCAACAATGATCCAGTCTTTGACCAGTTTTTTTTCTGACTTTCGCTTTTCAGGATCAGCCCAGGTAAAATCATTCCTGACACCTGTACATCCAAGATCGATCCCAAGCCTGAATGCTTTTTTCTTCACGTGATAGATATACTCATCTGAGGGAGCCTCAGGATATCCCGGGAAATAATATCCTGTAAGATCAACACCTTCAATACCAAGTTTTGCACAGAAATCAAGCACATCATCAATTGTGATTTTTTTTGCAAGGAGCAGATCGTTAAATGAAAATGCATTGAGACTGATCTTCAAATGCCCTGCAGAGGAGACTTCAGCAATGGTTCTATTTTCTGACTTGTTTAAAGGTAAAACTGCTGCTGCAACTCCTGCAACTGCAATGTTTCTGGTAAAAGTTCTCCTGTTTAGCATATGGTTATTTATATTGATAAGATGTAGTTATTTTTCTATTTTTTTTACCACGGAGACACGGAGATCACGGAGGAACACAGAGGATCAATACCATAATCTGCTATCATTCTCCGTATTATCATATCTTCTATTCAACTTTGAATCCTATGGCCATTAAAAGGCTGGCGGTTGTCTTATTGCATCCATTCAGCTTAACAGTATATGCACTGAATTCTCGTCTTAACCTGTAATCACCTCTAAGTTGTTCAAAATCTGAAGGTGAATTTCTGAGGTTCCTGGCATCAACAGTAATATCATATGAATGTTCTACAGCCTCACTTAATATTTCAATCTCATTTTTACCGGCACAATCAATCTCAATCAGCTGGTTCTCCGGAGCAGGAATATTAACAGGATACCAGCTGGTCAAAGGCAGTTTAAAAAAACGGGAAAGTGAATTGACGACCATAGCAGTTCCGTTAGCTTTTCCATCTGTAGAATACCCTGCAATATGAGGTGTTCCGATCGACGCTGCTTTTAACAACTCCGGATCAATATCAGGTTCATTCTCCCATACATCAATAACTGCTCCCGAAATTAATCCTGATTGCAGAGCTCTCTTAAGTGCCGGAGTATCAGCAACCTCTCCCCTGGATGAATTAACAAGCCAGATCTTTTTGCGCTGCTTACTGATAAAGTCATCGTTAATCAAATGTAATGTTGCATCCTCGCCTGATAAGTTAAGAGGAACATGGAGAGTAATAATATCAGATTCACTCAGAATCGTATCAATTGTTACAAATCCTGAGGTACCTTCCTTCCTTGACCGTGGAGGATCATTCAGCAGAACCTTCATTCCCAAAGATTTTGCAAGGTTTGCCACCTTCGATCCGACATTCCCCACTCCTATTACACCAATAGTTTTATCTTTAAGTATAAATCCGCGAGCTCTCTGAAGATCTAGCAGTGCAGCAGCAATGTACTGATGAACAGATGAAGAATTGCACCCTGGTGCGCTTGTCCAGGTAATATTGTTCTTTTTGCAATATTCAGCATCAATATGATCAAATCCGATAGTTGCTGTGCCAATAAACCTGACTGATGTCCCTTCCAATAATGATTCATTGCATTTTGTCCTGGTTCTTATAAGCAGCGCATCAGCATTACGCAGAGATTCCTTGCTGATATTTTTTCCCGGCAGATAAATAACCTCCGCATAAGGTTCAAGCACTCCTTTCAGAAAAGGGATTTTATCGTCAGCTACGATCTTCATAAAAAGTACCTTATACTATATTTCTGAATAAAAGTACTTCTTTTTAAGGAAATTCTTTTATGAATGATCAACCTGCAATAAGTTTGCAGCCTTGTTATAACTAATTAAAAGAAAACATTTAATTTTAGGAATCTTACCTGGCAACAAATGGATCGCTTTCTTAAAATTACTACAATCCTTCTGCTCCTGTTCAATGGTACCGGGGCATTTTATGGAGGAATCGGACTGATAACCGATCCTTCAGGAGATAGTATAAAACTATCAATCGATCTTCTGGATCACACTCCTTTTAACAATTACCTGATACCGGGGATAATTCTTCTGTGTGTAAATGGAGTATTCAGTTTTGTGTCTGTCTTTATGATACTGGTAAAGAATCGATATGCTTATTTGTATATAATTTTGCAGGGATTACTTTTATCCGGATGGCTGATAATACAGATTATTCTTATTAAAACTTTTTATCCTCCAATGCATATTACGTTATTCCTTACCGGCACATTACTTATACTGTTTGGAATCCTTATTAAAAGAAACAACAAATCATGAACAGAAAGATCATTGCTATTTATTCCCTGATCCTGGGATTTGGCATTACCGGCCTGTGGATGGTAATTATAAGATCAGGGACTATCCAGGAAGGAAAATCAGAAATGATATTCCATCTCTTTTCTGAATTCCTGATGGCAGTTCTTTGTATCCTCAGCGGTTTCAAGATGCTTATGCGCCACAAATCAGCAACTTATGTTAACCTTATCGCTCACGGAATGGTAGTATACTCCGTTCTTAATGCAGCCGGGTATTAT
>CAYLYN010000041.1:0-26517 GCA_964387565.1 uncultured Rikenellaceae bacterium
TGTTCCCTTTAGGGATTCAGGGCAAAAACAGGTAGATTTTTCGAATATGTCAAAGAAGAACTGATTACTGATTTTCGTACACTTACTTCCCCGTAAATTTCAGAAAATATTTATTTCTTAGGCGAGGGGGCTATATAAAGGACATCCTCTTTCATCTGAACGGTTCTCTCACGATGATTTGATATCAATATACCGATCAGTATAAGTATAGCCAGAACAAGTAATAGAATGAAGGGTCCGCTTTTAATGAATTCAATTATAAAATAATCCTTTTTCATTTGAGACCAGAATTATGTTGATTAAGTAATCCACTATAATCCGGATGTCTAACAAATTTACAAAATTCTTTTATAAATCCCTAAAAAAATCAGGCAGGATTCATCCATACTAACTGTTTATCAACATTATCACTTAGCCTGTAAGTTTTAATATGAGCGGCAATAGGTTCACCCACAATCCTGATTTTTGACAGGTCAGCAGTTCCGCGGCCGGCCTGAGCGCAATAGTTCAGGTATCCGACCTTGGCAAAATCAATACCCATTAGTTCTATACCAACCCTGTCGGCTGCAAGCCAGTCGAGGCTGGCAACACATACCCGGTGGTCGACGGGAGTACCCCTGTTTGGTCCGTTGCCTTCCATACCTTCAAATCCGTCAATTATGGCAAGATGTGGATGTAGCTGACCTGAGAGGGCATAAAGGTTGTAGTTTAATCCCCTGTATCCGCTTCCATGGACTATTGGTTTATCGTTTACTGTACCTGGTTTCCTGGAAGGGCTCCATGAAAAACCTATATCCTTCACAGGGGCACCCAGGACAATATTTTTTAATGAAAGGGTTGCTATAACACGGTCGTGCGTCTTCATTCTTGCAACAGATACAATAAATGTATCCTTGTCGAGCAAAACCCCTGACATCCTCACAGCATGAGGTTTAAAGTCCTTCTCATCAAACACATACATTGTTTCAATCTTCTCTGAATCAAGGTCAACCAGCTTTACCGGGTATTTATCCAGGAGCTTCATATAACCATAATTGGAGAAACCATCCATAGTTGGACCTCCGGCTGCTGATTCAGCAATAATGCACTGGTTAAGCTTCCCTATTGATTTCATGAATTCAAGAATCCCTTCAAGGGTATCAGCATGAGTAGCACACAGGGGAATATCAATAGATACGTTATTAGGCTTCAGGACAACTCTCTTCTTTCCGATAGCCTGGGCAATTTGTTTTGAGAATGGCTGAAGGGCCCGGAATGCCATATCGGCCCTGTTATCACCAGTTGTAATGGCAACTTCAGATGCAAATTGTTCCTGCATCCCGAACGAGGCAAATGATTCATATGGTCTTATAATTGAGGCAGCTATCCCTCCTGCCACAGAAGTTTTGATAAAATTACGCCTGGTGAATGTATTCATCATATTAAATTGAAAGGTTTCTATATTTTCTTATTTTTATTGTTATCCAACTGTTTCTGATCAACTTTTTGCAAGCTCAGCCCTGTTTTCGTATACCTTGGTTATTGCATTTACGATATCATCCATATCAGCCCTGCTACCAAGCAGTATACTCTGATAAAAAGAAAGTACCTCGTCACAAACCTGATCATTACCAGGGAGATTATTTTCATTCCTCCATTTATTCAGTCGTTCCTCGGAAAACAGTCTTTTATAACCCCTTGAACTGAAAGCTTCTTCAAAAAGCAGATCCTTATTCTGTTTTCCATAGCCACCTGTAATCGGAACACCTTCGGCAACAACTGCCTGCATAAATTTCTCCTTGGGAATATTATTGAAAGCCTCCTTCTTATAACGGAACGGGTATAAGTGATATACAGCCCTGGTAGCTCCGCTTGCAGGTTTAACCGGTATGATACCCGGTATCTCCTTCAGTTTCTTATCGAGGTATAATGCATTTTCGAGCCTGATATCATTATCTTTCAGTATTCTTTTCATCTGCGACATAAGTATCAGTGCCTGTGACTGCTGCATCCTGAAGTTACCACCGCGGTACAGATATCCGGGACCGGTTTTCATATTCCCGAACGGTCTGCCGCAATTATGTCTGGAATTAGCTTTGTCCATAAGATCATCATCGTTACCCAGTATTGCACCTCCTTCACCTGCCGGCAGATGTTTTGAATTCTGGAAACTGAAGCAACCAAGGTCGCCAAGTGTACCTGTTTTCTTCCCCCTGTATTCTGCAAGCCAGGCCTGGCATGCATCCTCAACAACCTTCAGATTATGCGCCTTAGCTACTTTGTTTACCCCATCCATATCAACAGGCAGACCATATATGTGAACAGGCACAATTGCTACTGTACGGTCAGTGATCTTTTCTTCAATTTTTGACGGATCCATAAGGAATGTTTCAGGATCTGTATCAACAAATACAGGAAGCGCCTTATGGAAGAATATTGAATTATATGTTGCGATAAAGGTATACGGTGAAACAAGTACTTCATCACCTGCATCCACACCCATTACATCAAGTGCAGTAATAAGTGCCGTTGTACCGCTGGCTGTAGCAAGGCAGCGTTTTGCCCCCATAAGTTCTGCATATTTTTTTTCAAAAAGTTCAACATGCTCCCCAGTTCCTCTCCACCACCGACCTGTACGGAGCATATCCACTATCTCCTTTTCTGCAGTCTGATCCCATACCGGCCATTGCGGCCAGGAGCCCTTATGAATCTTCTCTCCGCCCAGCACTGCCAGTTTCTCCTTTGCAAATGAAGGAGTTCCAAATGAAGAAAGAGGCCAGTTTATCATAGTCCCGATTGCACCTGCTGAAGTGGTTGCAATAACCTCACGACGTGTAAATTTCCTGGTTTTCATTTTTGTACTTATTGTAGTTAATATTTTGAAATTACATAAAGTTCCTGACTGAGCTGATTATCAAATTTAATTATTATGACTTTAATAAGCAGCATTTTCTCTAATTAATATTTAATGAATCCTGATTATTATATGCTAAATATTCATATGCAGCTATTATGAAACTCTACATATTTTTAAATGAAAACATTAACTTTATGGCCTGTAGTTGATTAAATAATTTAAATATAGAAACTTATGAAAACCCCGAAATTAAAATTACTGTCAGCATTGCTAATATCAACACTCTTTCTGGTAAATTGTAACAAGGATGAAGAGACCATTTCAAAGTTTGTCGGGAATTATGTTATTACCGAGGCCAAGGTTGCAGAGACATTCACCGTTCCTGTAACAGGACTTGGGAATGTGCCTGTAACAGCAAATACAGATGTAACAGAGGCCATTCAGACTGCCTTGCTCAGCTCACTTACCTGCACCTCGGCAGATAAATCCTATATCGAATTAAGGGAAGACTTCTCCCTTTACCTGAGTTGCGAAGGAGCCAATGCTCTCAATGGAGGTACCTGGGCTGAAGCATCTGATACTGAATTACAGCTTAACCTTAACAGTACTGCTGTTCCCACTTCTCCGGCAGGGATAGCACTAACGGTAACAAATGTTGTAAAGACCGGTAACATTTTAACTGGCAGCGCCAATATTCCGATTCCCAGAGAATTCATCTCACTGATGCTTGCCCCATTAACTCTTACTGATTCTGCTCCGGCAGTTTTCGTGATAAAAATATCACTTAAATTTACACAGAAGTAATAAAATCAACAGGTCAGACTGATTAACAAAACAGAATGGTATAAATTCAGGTACTACTTTGCGATGTAATCGAGAATATCCTCGTAAACCAGGCTAATATAAAACAGACCCCCAATGCGGGCACTTCCAAAACTGGTTGTATAGTATTTGTTCAGAATATTTGAACCTCCCATTTTTAAAGTGGTCTTTATTGCCTGAACTTTGTAAAACAGATTGGCATCTATTGTAGAATAAGCTGGTATTTCACCCGCTCCAAAACCAGATTCCCATATGAAACTGCTTTGCCAGTGAAAATTCAGGCTAAATCCAAGATCCGGTAAAATTGCATGATGACCAACAGAAAAATTTGTCCGGTATTCGGGTGAGTTGAACCTCGATTCCACTCCCGGAGCAGTAATATTCTCCAGTAATTTATTGTATGCAACATTACCTTTCAGCAGGATACCTACAGGAGTCATATAATCAAGACCAACCGCCCAGCCAAGCGAGGAGACAGGTTCATCAGTTGTAAAATAAGTCTGGTAGAGCAGGTCCTTTTCAGTTCCTGCATCAGCTGCAAGTTGAGCTACAAGCTGAACTGCCTCAAATCCTTTGTATTTATTATAATAGGCGTAGGTATCAATGAAGAGCTTTTTTCCGAGAAATAAACCTTTGTATCCAAGTTCAGATGATACAACCTTCTCAGGACCTAATCCTGGTAATTTTATCGGGCCATTCTCAGTGATAGGCTTATCTTTGACAGGATTCCTTCCCGACATTGGATATAAAGGAATCGAATTGAAGTTATAACTCTCCTGGACTTCCTGCATTCCACCTATTGTCCTGAAAATACCTGCATCGAGGTCAACCCATTGATCGGCAATTGCCGGAAAACGATAAGCTGTTTGCAAAGTACCTCTTAAGCTGTGTTCCATTTTTGCATCCAGAAATAATACCAGTGAAAACCGGGGTGTATACTGAGCAGGGAAATACTGGTTCTTATCAAAACGGAATGCTCCTGTAAGCCTGAGATAATCAGAAAAGAAATTCCTGTTTATCTGAAGGAAAGTCCCAAACTGGTTAATGTTAATGGGCTTTCCCGGACGATCGTAAAAAACTGTACCATTGCTATTTACCGAAGTAATGCGATTTGATACGCCAACCTGCATCTCCATAAAATCAATAAGATTCGCAAAATTGTACATGCCCTCAACCTGGTACATCTTGCTGTTATCATATACCCGTGCTCCGCCATCATCAATAAAGGTTGAAGTAATTTCATTCAGTAAATTATTGAATTCATCTGTTCCGGGTACAGGAAAAGCAGGCCTGGATGTGTCAAATATTATTCCTGTTTTAGGATCCCTGTTATCTGAAACAAGGCGGGCAAACTGGTGAGCTCCTCTCATATCACCTGTCAGGAGGGCAGTCTGTGTATAAGCTGTAAGATAATCGGAGAACCATGCTTCAGAAGATTTCCATGCCTCATTCAGCCTCAGAGCAGCACCACCAACATCATATGAAGATCCTGAATGCTCAGTAACAGCCCAGGTCCTTATGAAATAATCAGGATTATTTATTTCAAGTTTGCCTGTAAGTATATTAAAATCCCGGAGAGCAAATCTGTTCTGTGCGGTATATACACTTGATCCCATTGCATAGCTTGCCTGACCAATGACTTCTGTACGCTCATTTATAAAATAATGCAAGGACCCGTTAAGTCTCATGTTTTTAACTTTGTCATCAGCCAGATCGCTCTCTATCCATCCTGTACGTGTCACAAGCTGGTCGGGAAAAAAGCCAATGGCACTATTAAATAGAGCCTCGTATTCAGGTGAACCTGGTGCAATACCCTGCGATTCAGCAATCCCGTCAATAACCTGAAGCCCAACATCCTTAAGATTCAATGATACCAGTGATTCATCCCCATAGTAGTTTACACCATCATAACCAGGATTTGTTATTCTGTTCAATGACAAGTCATTAAGATCTGACCTGTCTCTTTTATCATCGGCATGCCAGTCGTTTGCCCTAAGAAAAGAACCAGTAAGTTTTATTGCCATCCGGTTACTGAATGCCCTGGCATATCTGAAGCCAAAATCAAACATAGGTGTAGGCTGTTCAACTGAAGAGGATGCGATATTCATCATACCTGACTGCGCAGATACCGACAGACCCTGAAACTGGAAAGGATCTTTACTTTGCATTACAAGAGTCCCGTTCATACCGCCGGGTCCGTAAAGAGCCGTGGAAGCACCAACAACCATTTCGATGTTCTTTACATCTATTTGTGGTAATCCGAAAATATTTCCTGCAGAGAAACTAAGTCCCGGTGAAACGTTTTCAACACCATCAATTATCTGGTTCATCCGGTAATTTGTATAATCATTGAATCCCCTTGCATTAGGAAGACTGAAAGTGAGGCCATGAACATTCATATCCACACCTTTTAACTGGTACAATCCATCATAGAAGTTTGCTGCTGAGATCATCCTTAAATCACGAAGGTTTATCTTTTCGATGCTCACAGCAGACTGAAGTATCCTCTCTTCCACCCTGCTGGCCGAAATGACAACTTCCTGACCAAGAAGATATTGTTCCTCCATCCTTATATCAAGAACCTGGGAATCACTTTTTATCTCAATATCAAGCGGTACATATCCTACAAATGAGACATGAATATAAATGGGCAGTTCTTTCTGGGTTCTGAGAATAAAATTACCATCACTTCCTGATATTGTACCATGTACATCATCCTTAATGGCAATGTGGACCCCCACCATATTTTCACCTGATTTTGAATCGGTTATTCTGCCTTTAATTTCGATAACCTGTGCAGCTGCTGGTTTTGCAATCAGTGAAATTAACAGAAGAAGTATCAGGTGATGTCTTATTCTCATTTTTTTATTATTACACAAACTATCACAGAATCTTGATTATCAATGCTATTACATACCAGACACCGTGATTTCCTTCATCAAAGCAAGGTATAAATATACTTAGAACAAGTAAATAACAAAGAGTACTGCCTATTTATATATATCATATTCTTAAGGCTGGTCTGTTAAAAGCAGATTCTGTATGCTGATCAGATAAAAATTTTTGCTGAAACTCCGGGAGCAATCTTGTTGACAAAATGTATTGTTTTCATACAAAAACTGTAAAATAATTTTACATGCAGAAATTTAACAGAAATTCTATGTTGTTGATAATATGACACTTGCAATAATGGCACATTCTTTGGCTGATAATATGAAACAATATTTAAGCAATGAAAAGTCTGAGATACTTATTAATTCTGACCACACTACTAATTTCGGGGGCAGTCACAGCCCAGGATAAGAAATGGACACTTGAGGATTGCATAAACTATGCACTTTCGAACAATATAAATCTGCAGCGACAGCAGCTTCTAACAGAACAAGCCGAGGTAAACTACCTGAAATCAAAGCTGGATGCAGTACCTAGCTTAAATGCAGGGACTGATGCTAATCTTGGTTTCGGACGATCTGTTAACCCTGTCACCAACCTTATTACATTCAAGCAGAATCTTAGTAATTCATATTCTTTAAACTCTTCTGTTGACCTCTTCACCGGGCTGGCAACACTGAATACAATTCAGGCCAATAAATTTCTTCTTAAAGCGGGAGTTGAATCAGAAAAAATTGCCAGGAATACGCTTGTAGTTGAAATATTGGGGCAGTATTACCAGGTAATTTATACAAAAGGGCTTGAAGATGCCTCAAGGATGAAGATGGAGCAGTCAGAAAAACAACTTTTCAGGATAACAAAGATGGTTGAGACGGGAAAAGAGGCACTTTCAAAGCAATATGAAATGGAAAGCAGGGCATCAGCCGACAGGTTAGAATTTACCATAGCACAGAGCAGGGCAAGCCAGGCTCTGACTACCCTGAAGCAGATGCTTCAGCTGGGTTCCGGAACCAGTTTTGATATCCTGATGCCGGATCTTAACACTCTCATAATAACAGATTCTGATTATGAGACCGACAGTGTATATATGGCAGCATCTCAGGTGCTTCCAAGGCTAAAGTCAATTGAATACGAACTTCAGGCGAACAACAGGCAGTTTGCTGCTTCAAAAGGTCTTATTTCGCCAAGGCTTTCAGTTGGAGGTTCCATTTTTACCGGCTACTATAAGGTAGTAAGTGAAACGGACCTGGAGCAGGATTCATTTAAAACACAGCTTAAAAATAACAACAGCCAGGCTATATGGGTGACTCTTAGAATACCAATTTTCAATAACTATACAACGGGAAGGACAATTAAACTTGCTAGGCTCAGAAGAGATGATACATCATTGAGGCTTGAGCTGGAGAAAAACAACCTTTATACAGAAATAGAGAATGCATGTCTGGATTTTAACAATGGAAAAGATGAATACCTGGCAGCAGCTTCCAACCTGGAATTCAACAAGAAGTCTTTTACGGCAGTTGAAAAGAAATTTGAGTCGGGACTTGTTGATGTTACAGATTATTCTGCAGCCAAAACCACTCTGTTTACAGCAGAGACTGAACTGCTCAGAACCAAGCTTCAGGTTATGATACGAAAACTCACTATACAATTATACTCAACTGGCGAATATCAGAACATATTATTTAACTAAACTACTTAATAATTAATACAATGGATACCCCTCTTGAAAAAATGGACAAACCAATTGAAAAGAAGAAAGGAATTAAGAAAAAGCATATTATATATACCGGGGCAGCACTGGCATTTATATTCCTTATTTATATGGCCTTCTTCACAAGCCGGACCTCAACCTATAAAGTTGAAAAGGACAAGCTTATAATTGAGACAGTAACTGAAGACCAGTTCAACGACTATATTACTGTACCCGGGACTGTTGAACCTATTACAATTATCTACCTTGATGCCCAGGAGGGAGGAAGAGTAGAAGAGAAAGTAATTGAAGAGGGAACAATGGTAAAGAAAGGAGATATAATTCTGAAGCTCTCCAATCCCGACCTTCATCTTAATATACTTGACAGCGAAGCCCAGCTCGCTGAAAAAGAGAATTTCCTCAGAAACACCCAGATAAATATGGAGCAGCAAAGACTCCAGATAAAGAGAGAACTGGTAAACCTTAAATACGAAATAGCCAGGAAAGAACGTAACTATCAGCAGAATATGACCCTTATTAAGGATAATCTGATTTCAAAAGAAGAATTTCTGCGTTCGAAGGAGGATTATGAAATGGCTGTTCAGTCACAGGAGCTCTTCCTGGAAAGGCAGGCGCAGGATTCGATATTCTATTCCATCAATATCAACACAATGATATCAAACCTTGATAATATGCGTAAAAACCTGAACCTGGTAAGGCAAAGGGAAGAAAATCTTAATGTCAGGGCTCCTGTCGATGGTCAGCTGGGACTGTTAACTCCGGAAATAGGTCAGTCAATTCAGCGCGGAGCAAATATGGGTCAGATCAACGTCCTGACATCGTATAAGGTTACTGCACAGATTGATGAACATTATATCGACAGGGTACGTACACAACTTACCGCAACTCTTGACAGGCAGGGCACCTTATTTAACCTGGTCGTGAAAAGAGTTTATCCTGAAGTCAGGAACGGCACCTTCGAAATTGATATGGTATTCCAGGATTCAATGCCCAATAATATCAGAACCGGTCAGACATACTATACCAGTCTCCAGCTCGGACAACCAAAGATCTCTGTACTGGTACCCATCGGAGGATTTTTTCAGGAAACAGGAGGACAGTGGATCTTTGTTCTTGACGAATCAGAGTCATTTGCAACACGGAGAAACATATCTATCGGACGGAAAAATCCCAAGTACTATGAAGTGCTTCAGGGACTTAATCCCGGTGAAAAGGTTATAGTATCAGGATATGAAACATTTGGCAAGAACGAAAAACTGATATTTAAATAATAGAATTTACAGCAGGTAATAATCAATAGTAACTTAAGTAATAATTTATAATTAACGCCATGATCAAAACTAATTCATTAACCAAAGTCTTCAGAACAGAAGAAGTTGAGACAACAGCTCTCAATAAAGTAACAATTGAAGTTAAAGAAGGAGAATATGTAGCAGTGATGGGTCCTTCAGGATGTGGAAAATCGACCCTCCTGAACATACTTGGTCTTCTTGACAATCCCACATCAGGAAGCTATATCTTTAACGGTACAGAAGTAGCCAACCTGAAAGAGAGAGACAGGACAATGTTCCGTAAAGGAAATATAGGCTTTGTATTCCAGAGCTTTAACCTTATTGATGAGCTCAATGTTTATGAGAATGTTGAGCTGCCTCTGATTTATCTGAAGATGAAGTCAGGAGAACGGAAAAAGATGGTTGAGGATGTCCTTGAAAGGATGAAGATAAGCCACAGGGCAAAACACTTCCCTCAGCAGCTTTCAGGAGGTCAGCAGCAGAGGGTTGCAATTGCAAGGGCAGTTGTGGCAAATCCGAAACTGATCCTGGCTGACGAACCAACAGGTAACCTCGACTCAAAGAATGGTATTGAGGTTATCAACCTGCTTACCGAACTCAACAAGGAAGGTACCACCATCATTATGGTCACCCACTCCGACAGGGATGCCGGATATGCACACCGTATTGTTAACCTTTTCGACGGACAGGTAGTATAATTCCTTAAGCCCTTTTATAAGGAAAGTAAATCAGCATCCTGCCAGTTTGTAAAGCCCCCGCTCCGCCTCGGCGGAGCACCCCCTGAAGGGGGTAAAATTTGTACACTCTACAAACCCTCGTTATTAAACAAAATGAACCCCCCTTTAGGGGGGCAGGGGGGCTGACAAGACTGGAAATGAAGTAATTAAATATATATGGTAAATCAAATGTTGTATTTCCTCATCTTATTGTAGAGGGTTTGCCTTGTAATTCCCAGTTTGGCCGCAACAGTGCTCATGTTATTTGAATATCTTCTGAGACTTTCTGTAATCATTTTCTTTTCCATCTCTTCGAGTGTAAACTCGGCATGGAAAATATTTCTCTGTGAAGAGCTGAAAACAAAATCTGAAGGTTTAAGGACTGCCGAATCACTCATAATAACAGCCTTCTCTATGGCATGCTGCAGTTCACGCACATTACCGGGCCAGTCGTGATTTGCAAGTTTTTCAAGAGCATGAGTATTGAGCTTCATTCCCTCTTTTCCATATCGTTCACTGTTTAATTTCAGAAAATAATTCGCAAGGATAGGAATATCATCAACCCGGTCGCGCAGCGGCGGTACTTCAATAAGAATTGTGTTGATCCTGTAAAGAAGGTCCTCACGGAATTCACCATTTCTCACCATTTCAACCAGGTTACGGTTAGTAGCACAAATAAGACGAATATCAACCTGGATCTGCTTATTAGATCCGACTCTGACAACATACCTGTTCTGAAGTACACTCAACAGTTTTGCCTGTGCCTGGAGAGAGAGGTTACCAATCTCGTCCAGAAACAGAGTTCCTTTATCAGCTGATTCAAATTTACCTTTCCTGTCATCCCGGGCGTCAGTGAATGCACCCTTTACATGACCAAAGAGCTCGCTTTCGAATAGTGACTCGATTATTGATCCCATGTCGACGCTTACGAGTAACTCTCCCGATCTTTTTGAAAGGTTGTGTATCTCCCTTGCCACCAGCTCCTTACCTGTTCCGTTCTCGCCTGTTATCAAAACATTTGCATCGGTGGAAGCAACCTTCCTGACGATATTCATTACATTGATCATAGTGGGTGAGGCTCCCAGTACAATCTTCTCCCCTCCCATGTTAATCTCCTTCTTTAACTGAAGATTATCAAGCTTTAGAGTTTTGGTCTCAAGTCTGGAATTTCGTAGTGCCAGAGCCACATTCAGTGTTGCAATAAGCTTTGAATCATCCCAGGGTTTAACGATATAATCCACTGCACCTTCCCTGATTGCCCTTACTGCCAGTTCAATTTCAGCTGAATCAGTAACAATAACCACACTTATACTGCTATCATAGCTGAATATCTCTTTCATCCAGAAAAATCCCTCATTTCCATTGTGATTTCCCGACCTGAAGTTCATGTCAAGCATTATTATATCGGGTTCATTACGTTTAAGTGAATCAATTATCAGGTTTGGATTGGATAGAGTATAAACCTTATCAAACTCCTTCCTCACTGTCTTTTCAAGGGATTTGAGTACTTCCCTGTTATCATCAACAATCAATACTGAGCCTGTCATTTTCAACCTGTTTATCAAAAGACGGAAGATTTTCCGGAATGTGTCAAGAAAATAGACATTTTTTTAAAATTTTTAATAATATAAGCAACACCAGGTTCATTTCCAAGTCTTTGTTAAAACATTAACAGATACTCATAAGAGACTAATTATCTGCCATATGGTACAACTGCCTTTCTCAGGAAAGAATAATTAAAGATTGTTAAAATAATATCCCGATTATGATTATAAAAAACTTCAGCCTGATGTGGCGCAAGATAAAAAGGAATAAAGTGTTTGCGCTGATAAATATATTTGGTTTATCGGTTGGTATAGCTGTATTCATACTCATTTCGATGTGGATCAGGAATGAATTTTCTTACGACAGATACAACGTAAACCTTGATAAAATATATCGCATTGAGATAGGGGGATCAGTCTATATGGTTTCAGCCATAGCCCAGGCCTTTAAAAATGAATTTCCCGAGATAGAAAATGCTGTAAGATTTGGAGGAATGGGATCAGTTTTACTATCAGAAAATGAAAAGTCAATATATGTAAATAATACATTTCTTGCCGATTCCACCCTGTTTGACATTTTCACATATGAGTTCATATATGGTAATCCTAAAGATGCACTAGTTACTCCCTTCAGTATTGTTCTTACAGAATCAACTTCAAAGACACTTTTTGGGGATTCTGATCCAACCGGAAAATCGATTAAGATTGATAATCAGTTTGAAGCTTTGGTTACCGGAGTAATTAAAGATGTTAAAATGACCCATATGCCTGTTGATGCAATTGCATCTTTTGTAACTCTCGGTAAAATCTATCCTCAGGAGGATTACCTTTATTCATTCGGCACATCACAGTACCCGACATATTTTATTATAAACAAAGGGGTGGACATAAATAAGCTCAGTAAAAAGATGACTGAATTTACAATTGAGCTTTCAAAAAAGAATGGAGGAGATGAAGCAGGTAATGAATGTGAACTTGTTCCTTTAAAGGATATATATTTTCACGAGGAGTTTTATCCACGTCACCTGCACGGAAACATAAAATTTGTATACATATTCATGCTCGTTTCAATTCTGACCCTGGTAATCGCATGTATTAACTTCGTAAATCTTACAATCGCAAAGACAGCAACTGTCACAAAAGAGGTTGGGGTAAAAAAAGTCTTCGGAGCTTCACAATGGCAACTCTTCTCACAATTTCTTTTCGAATCCCTAATATTCTCCCTTGTTTCATCAATATTTGCGCTTATTATTATTAAAATCGTTATTCCTGAATTCAATCAACTCACAGGAGGAAACCTCTCTCTTTCTAGTTACTTCAGTGCTGGTTATGTATTATCCTATTTTCTGATCATAGTAATAATAGGTTTATTTTCAGGAATTTATCCCGCAATACGACTTTCATCTTTCAATCCGGCTCACTATTTCAGGAAATTTGGAGGGCAAAGCATAGACAGGTCACTATTCAGGACAGGACTGGTTATATTTCAGTTCACTGTTGCAATTATTCTGGTGCTATCGGTCTTTGTGGTTATCAGGCAGTTGAATTATATGAAAGACTTTCCTGCCGGATTTAATACTGAGAATATCATAGTATTTGGTACAGATGGAGAAACAGGAGACAGGAAGGATGCTTTCAAAAATGATATTATGGCTATCCCGAATATAGTTGATATTGCCTTTTCAAGCGCTGCCCCCGGCACGGTAAATAACTATGAAGGATTCGAATTTCAGGGAATCTCAAGGGGAATTCCTGTATTTACAGTAGATCCATCATTCCTCCCTCTGATTGGAGCCAGGATAAGTGAAGGCAGGAATTTTTCATGGGAACGACCAAACGACAAATATGGTGTTTGTATCCTGAACCGCGAAGCAGTTGAATTATATAAAATTGAAGATCCTGTTGGTAAATTTCTTAAACACAAATTTTATCTTACCACGATACCAAAGGAAGATATAGAAATAATCGGTGTCATAGATGATTATCACTACCTGTCACCGAAAGATTCTATTTATCCGGCCTTATTTTGTTATGGTGACTGGTATAATACCGTGAGTGTAAAACTTAGCAACCAGAATTATGCTGAGACAATAAAAAAAGTTGAAACTGTATGGAATAAATATGCACCAGGATTTCCGTTCAGATACCGCTTTCTGGATGAAGCCTATGAAAGACAATACAAAACCGAATCCACATTGAGTAAAATACTGGTATACTTTGCATTTATAGCAATTCTTATCGCATGTCTCGGACTTCTGGGACTGACTTCATTTCTTGCTCAGCAGAGAACAAAAGAGATTGGTGTCAGAAAGGTTTTTGGTGCGACAAGCGGACTGATAATAAGACTATTATCGACTAGTTTCCTGAAGTGGGTTTTTATAGCAATATGCCTGGGTTCCCCATTTGCCATATATGCTATGCAAAACTGGCTCTCTAATTTTGCTTATCATACTTCAATTCCATGGTGGCTAATTGCCATGGCTGCCATAATTCTCCTTTCAATATCATTATTCACAATAATTTTCCATATTATCAGAGCATCAAACACAAATCCGGTCAATGCTCTCAAATATGAATAGTAATTTTTTTTGATTTTTATTAATATTTCCTGCAACGTTCGTGCAACTTAAACGTCTTTATAGCAGAAGTTAAAAAGTGAAAAACATTTAAAGCCATGACAGTAAAATTAGCCGCAAATGAAGTTGTTCTTAAAGCAGGTGATACAAACCAGGTTATAGACAACAATACTGTTGAAGGAAAGCTGATAGTGACCAATCAGCGTATTTACTTCAAAGCTATCAAGGAGGAAATGGAGAGGTTTAATCTTGAAATCCTTTTTGACAATATTCTTGAAGTTATCTATTACAGTAAAGGATTTTTCTCTCCCAAAGGCCTGAATGTTGTAACACGTGATGGCAGAAGCCTGTTGTTCCCGCTTAAGAAAAGGGATGAAATAGGACAGCTGATAAACAGGATGTACTAGGCAATTTAATCTCAATATATATATCCCGCATACAAAAAAAGAATCCCGGCAACCGGGATTCTTTTTTATTCATACCTGAGTGACTGTGCCGGGTTCACCCTTGCTGCCTTAATAACCCGATAACTAATAGTAAGCAATGCGATTCCCAGTGCAACAGAAAAACCAGATATAAAGCTAAACATTCCAAGGTTAATTCTATAATAAAAATTCTCCAGCCACTTCCCTGCAATATAGTATATAACAGGCCAGGATATTATCGCAGATACAGAGACAAGTACAATAATCTCTTTTGAAATTTCATAATATATTCCTGCAACAGAAGAGCCCATGGCCTTTCTGACTCCTATCTCCTTTGTCCTCTGTTCAACCGTGAATGAGGTCAATCCAAACAGACCAAGCCCTGCGATAAAAATTGCCAGTATTGAAAAAATTACAGCCATCTGGGCATTCTGCTTTTCCTGAGAATACATCTGCTCAAAGTCTTTATCGAGGAAGTAATACTGGAGGGGAGCATTTGCCATGAATTCCTTCCAGATGCTTTCGATCTGGCTGATTGTACTTTGATAATTAACTGGTGAAAGCTTTACTGTAACATAACCCCAAAGCATACCGTCATTTTGGAATTTCAGGATATATGGTTCTATAGGATTACGGAGTGATTCAAAATTGAAGTTCTTTACCACACCAAGGACCGGCAGATAATTCATCTTGCCCGAATCGCCGGGTTCAAAAAACCTGGTATTCTGAATATCTGTTATATTGAAGTTCTTAATAGCAGCCTCATTGACAAGGCATGCCTGCTGGTCGCTGGAATATGATTGGTCAAAGAATCGTCCAGTGGCAAGTGTCATCCCGTAAGTGTCGAGGTAGTTATAATCAACCCAGGCTGTAGCCATGATAAAAGACTCGTCTTTCCTTCCTTCAATTCTGTAGCCATTTGTATTATTGGTCCTGCCAGGGATGGCTGTTGAACTGGCGATATTAATAACTCCCGGTATTTCCTTAACTGCTGTCTTGAAAGCCTTCATCTTAGAGCCAAGAGCTCCTGCACGGTTAATCACCAGCAACTGATCCTTATTGAATCCCAGGTCTTTGTTCAGCATATAATGGATCTGGCTGTACATTATCATCGTTCCTATTATTAACAGAATTGATACTGCAAACTGGAATACAACCAGAACTCTCCTGAGTCTTCCGTTTTTCATACTGTTCTTTACACTTCCCTTGAGTACCTCATATGGATTAAAAGAAGAAAGAAATAAGGCAGGATAGCTTCCTGCAAGGAAGCCAACAAATACAGTAAAGAGCAATAATGAAGGTATTGTAAACCAGGGTTTGAAAAGATCCAAAACAAGACTTGTTCCCAAAAGGTTATTAAAATACGGAAGTGTGGCTTTTACAATCAGCAATGCAAGAAAGAGTGCTATAAATGAAAGTATAAGTGACTCTGAAAGGAACTGGGACACGAGCATACCTCTGGTTGAGCCACCTATCTTCTTAATTCCCACTTCCTTAGCCCTCCTTGAAGCCTGGGCTGTCGAGAGGTTCATAAAATTAATTGCAGCTATAAGGACTATCAACACAGCAATACTGCCAAAAATTACCAGATATTTCGGATCGCTGGGAGCTCTGAACTCCCCCTGAACTGATGTATCGAGATGAATTTCTTTAAGGTTCTGAAGAAAAAATCTGTATTTATTCCCCTGTTTTTCAAGATCTTCCATTGACACACCCATATATTGCTGAAGTTCCGGACCGACATATTTTATTAACAGTCCCGGATATTTCTCGTCAACAGTTTCATAACTGGTATTTGGTTTAAGTAATAAATATGTACTGAAACTATTGTTTAACCAGACCGGACTGTTAGACCTGGGATTTGTCATAAATGATGTAAGAATATTGGCTTCAAAATGAGAATTACCTGGAATATCGCTCATTACTCCTGATACTGTGTATCTTAAAGAATCAGAACCGATTTTAATTGTTTTGTCAATAGGATTCTCACTACCAAAGATCTTTCGGGCAGTAGTTTCGGACAGAACTGCTTTCCTTGGGGCATTCAAAAGGTTCTGGGGATCACCCTTAAGCACAGGTATTGAGAAAAAATTAAAGAACGATGAATCAGCCTCAACCAACTTTTCCTCTGTGAATGTCTGATTATTGTACTCAATCACTGTAGGGCCTCTTCCTGTCATTCTCAGAAAATCCTCAACTTCAGGGAATTCTTTTGCCATAGTAGGCCCCATAATTGCTGGTGATGATGAAGTAGTGACTTCCTGGCCTCCTATTTTGCCATTCAGAATTGCGCGGTAGATCCTGTCCTTTTTTGCGTTATAACTGTCAAAACTTGCTTCATTGATCACAAAGATCGCTATCAGCAGACTACAGGCTATACCGATAGAAAGTCCAAGGATATTTATTATTATATATGCACGCTGTCTTTTAAAAGATCTTATGCTGTGCCTGATTATATTTTGTAACATAATAATTTTGAATAATCTTCTGAGGATATTTTATTCGTATTTTAAAGATTGGGCTGGATTGACCCTTGCGGCTTGCAATACTTTATAACTTATTGTGAGAAGGGCTATTGTGAGTGCAATGCCAAGACCTGCAATAAAACTAAATAATCCAAGGTTGATCCTGTAATAGAAGTTCTCAAGCCAGTTGCCTGCTATATAATAAATCAGCGGCCAGGAAATTATTGCTGATATAGTAACCAGTACAAATATTTCCTTTGAGATCTGGTAATAAATGCCGGCTATGGATGAACCCATTGCTTTTCTTACACCTATCTCCTTTGTTCGCTGTTCAACAGTAAATGAAGTAAGACCGAACAGACCAAGGCCTGCAATGAATATTGCCAGAATTGAAAATATTACAGCCATTTGGGCATTTTGTTTTTCCTGGCTATACATTTTTTCAAAATCTGCATCCACAAAATAATATTGAAGAGGATTATCAGGGAGGTACTCCTTCCATATTTTTTCTATCTCATTTATTGTCTGTGAGAAGTTATTTGCTGTAAGCCTGACCGTCATATATCCGAATAAGATGTTATCCTTCTTAAACTGGAAAATGTATGGTTGAATGGGATTTCGCAGAGATTCATGATTAAAGTTCTTCACAACACCAATTACCTGGCGGGAGTCAAACTTACCTGAATCACGAGGCTGAAGAAATCGTATTTTTTCAATATCCGTAATCCCGAACTCTTTTAATGTAGATTCATTTACCAGACATGCATCCTGGTCGGAGGAATATGATTCATCGAAGTTCCTTCCCTGTGCCATTGTCATATTATAGGTATCAATGTAGTCATAGTCAATCCAGTTTGTCACCAGAAGGAAGCTCTCATCCCTTCTCCCCTCAATACCGTAACCATTATTATTGTTATTCCTTCCCGGAACCGCTGTTGAAGCTGCTGCATTTATCACACCCGGGATATTCTTAACTGTTTCCTTGAACGATTTAATCCTGTTGCCCAGTGCACCTGCCCTGTCGATAACAATCAGATTTTCCTTATTAAAACCTACATCCTTGTTAATCATAAAACTGATCTGCCTGTACATAATAATTGTACCTATAATTAAAAGTATCGATACAGTAAATTGAAATACCACAAGGACTTTGCGCAGATTTCCATTCTTCATGCTGTTTTTTACTTCACCTTTTAAAACTTCATATGGGCTGAAAGAGGAGAGAAAGAATGCAGGATAACTTCCTGATAATAAACCCACAAAAATTGTAAAAAGAAGAAGCGCCGGGATAGTAAACATGCTTTTGAGAAGATTCAATTCCAGATTTATACCCAGGAGATTACTGAAATATGGAAGGCTTGCTTTGATGATGATAATTGCGAATACCAACGAAATAAAAGAAAGAATAAAGGATTCTGTCAGAAACTGGACTATCAGCATCCCTTTTGTTGAACCGCCAATTTTTTTAATTCCTACCTCCTTGGCTCTCCTGGAAGATTGTGCTGTTGAAAGGTTCATAAAATTAATTGAAGCTATCAGTACAATCAGGATGGCAATGCTCCCGAAAATAACAAGATATTTTGGATCACTTGGTTCCTTGAATTGCTGTTGAATATCCGGATCGAGATGTATGTCAGTCAGCTTTTGCATAAAATATCCATACCTGTTACCCTGGCCCAAAAAATCACTCAGAGATATACCCATAAATCTCTGTACTTCAGGTCCTACATATTTTTCCATCAGTCCCGGAATTTTCGCGTCGGCTGATTTATAATCAGTATTTGGTTTCAGCAACAGATAAGTACTGAAACTGTTGCTTAGCCATACAGGACTTGCTGATCTGGGATTGGTCATGAAAGAAGAGATCATGTTTGCCTCAAAATGCGAATTTGCAGGAATGTCAGCCATAACACCAGATACAATGTATCTTGTTGTATCAGTTCCAATCTTGATTGCTTTATCAATCGGATTCTCATTTCCGAAGATTTTCTTTGCAGTTGATTCTGATAAAACAAGTTTTCTTGGCTCATTCAGACAGCTTTCAGGATCGCCTTTCAGTAGTGGAATGGTGAAGAAATTGAAAAAGGATGAATCTGCTTCCACAAGATGCTCTTCGGTAAATGTCTGCTTATTATATTCAACTACTGTCGGACCGGTTCCATTCATTCTGAGAAAATCTTCAACCTCGGGGAACTCTCTGGCCATTGTAGGGCCAATCGGAGCACTGGTATAGGCTCCGACTATTTCCTGTCCGCCTATCTTACCATTAAGAACCAGCCTGAATATCCTGTCTTTTTTTATATTATACCGGTCATAGCTGGCTTCATTTAAAACAAATAATGCTATCAGCAGACTACAGGCTATACCTATTGAAAGTCCCAGAACATTTATAATTATATATGCACGCTGTCTTTTAAAAGATCTTATGCTGTGCTTTAAGAGATTATTGAACATAAAAGTTTTATTAGAAGGTTTGTTAATTTATTTCAGGTGTTAAAATATTTTACAGTTTTCACCATTTTTTATAAAGACTTCGATTTTTCCTGAATGTTGCAGTTTAAGTATTATTCTAGCTTTAAAGCTTCTGCAGGATTGATGCCGGAGGCTTTGTAAGAATGGAATGCTACAGTCAGCAATGCTATTCCAAGTGAAGCTGCAGCTATTAATCCGAAGACCCATATTTCAAGATCAATCCTGTAAGGAAACTGACTGATTATTTTTTTGAGGATGAACCATCCGACAGGGAATGCTATTACTATAGAAATCAATACCAGTATAAGAAATTCCTTTGACATTGTATAAATTACGGCAAATGAACCTGCACCCATAACTTTCCGTATACCTATTTCGTTGGTTCTTCTCTCGGCAGAGTATGATGCAAGGCCAAACAGACCGATACATGCAATAAAGACAGCCAGTATTGTGAAGTACTTTAGAAGTTGGGTAAGCCGTGTTTCTGTCCTGAACTGATTATCATAATCCTGATCAATAAAAGAATACTCAAGCGGATATTCAGGTATCACCTCATTCCAGACTTTTTCAACAGCCTTAAGAGAGCCTGGAATATTGCCCGGAGTAAGCCTGATAAGTATCATTCTTAAGAAACTTGTATCAGCAAGAGCGAATGCAACCGGTTCAATTGGCTGGTCAGCACCTTTAAAATGAAAATTTTTCATCACTCCTACAATAGTGCCGTTAAGACCCATGAACCTGAAATTTTTACCCACAGGATCACCGATATCCATAAGTTTCACAACCTCCTCATTAATAAGAAAATTCCCTGTGGTATCCCTTGCAATATCAGACGGGAAATCTCTTGAAAAATCACGGCCGGAAACCAGTTCCATCTTCAAAGTCGACAGGTAATCATAGTCAATACCGTTTGTACCTATGAGTACTTGCTTATCAGGGTCCTTACCGGGCCAGCTTGCACCTCCTGAATTACTGCCTATGTTTACCGGATTCCATAATGATGCTGTCACTCCCTGTATTAAAACTTCTTTCTGCAGCTCTTTTTTCAGTGAATAATACTTTGGCTTCATATTATCAGCCATCTGGATGCCAATAAGGTTATTCTTATCGAAGCCAAGCTCTTTTTCCTGCATGAACTTTAGCTGCCTGTACATGAAGATAGCCGATACTGCTATCAGAATTGAAAGTGTAAACTGAACTACAACCAGTATCTGTCTTAACCTACCGTTCCCTCTGCCGGAAACTGTTTCTCCTTTCAGAACATTAACAGGATTGATAGATGACATATAGAATGCAGGATAAATTCCTGATATGAAACCTGCAATAAGTCCTGCAGCTAAGAAACTCAGTAAAAATTTCAATTTAAGAAGGTCAGTAAAAGTAAAAACCTTTCCGGAAATATTGTTGAACAGGTCCAGTGATAAGCTGATCAGAATAAATGCTATAACCATAGAAAGGAGTACCTGCAGTAATGATTCGAGCATGAACTGATTTATCATCGATAACTTATCCGCACCAGCCACTTTTTTCACTCCTATCTCCTTGCCTCTTGATGAAGCCCTTGCAGTTGAAAGGTTAATAAAATTTATGCAGGCAATCAGAAGAATAAAGAGGGCAATGAGTGAAAACAGAACCACAACGATAACAGGACCTTTGGATTCTGTATAACCAAACTGTCCATGCAGGTGTATATCAAGCAAAGGGAACAACATGTACTTTGTAGTTGTTTCAGGATTATGTTCGATCACAATGGCGGTGAGATTTTTGTTAATATCCGCCTGGTCTGCTCCTTTGTCAACCTGAACAAACGTGAATATTGAATTACTGCCCCAGTTATTATCATAGATGCCAATTTCCTTTAAGAATGAGAACGGGAGTACTGCCTTGAAACTGAAAATTGAATTTCCCGGCAGGTCATCCATAACGCCGGTAACCATGAACTGATATTTGTTCTCAATTGTTATACTCTTGCCGACAGGGCTCTGGTTTCCGAAGTATTTTGTTGCCAGCTTCCTGGTCAGTATTACTGAATGAGGCTCATTCAAAGCTGTTTGAGGGTCACCTTCCAGAAGGTTCAAGGTAAATACTTTAAGGAGAGTAGAGTCAGCAGCAATTAAAGAGGTCTCAAAAAAGACATTTTCCCCATGACGAAAAAGCATTCTTGGCATCCAGGGAAGGATCCTTACCTGTTCAGTAATTCCAGGTGTTTTTTCCTTCCATTCAGGACCGGAAGGGAAAGGAGTAACGGTAACATGGTACCGCTGTCCGGAATAAAACTGGTCTTCCTCTACCCTGTAAATATTGTCAGCATTAATATTGAATTTCTCATAGCTAAGCTCATCCATAACCCACATCAGCAAAAGCAATGAAGAAGCAAGCCCGACAGCAAGTCCGGTAACATTAATTATTGTAAAACCTATGTTTTTTGAAATATTACGGGTAGCAATAAGAAAGAAATTCCTGATCATAATTTAAGGTATTAAATACAGGCTAATGACGATCAGAATCGACTATTGTTGCAAATAATACCTTAAATATGTCAATAAATTATACAAAACTGCTCCAGGAGAGCACTTTACAAACACTAGAGGTTCCAGCCTTTTCTGTATTCATGATGCAGATAGGCATCAGCTTCAGGAAGATTTGTGAATCCTGGTTTTGCAGGATCAAACTTCAACACCATACCACTAAGTTTCTCCTTCAGTTCAGGCCTGATGCATACATTTCCCAGAAGGACCGTCTCAGTCAGAGGTCCCGCCCATTCGAAATCGGAACCCGCAGCAGGTCCTCCTTTACAGGCTTCAATCCATTCCTGTTCATGTCCGGGTGAAGATGGAATAGATGGTGCCGGTGGTGTATATGAATCCCTTAGTGATTTTGGGAGGATCCTGTCATCAAGAATAAAACCTTTGTCTCCAACATAGAGTGTACCGCCTGTTCCAAGCTTCATTCCTTCGTCCATCTCCCTGAGCATCATAGGTCGTAAACCACCGTCATACCAGGTAAGTGTTACCGGAGGCATGTTTTCCCTTTCAGGAAATTCATATTTTACTATTGATCCAGAAGGATAGGTATCGAAATTCACGAGCGTAGAGACTGCCTGCACTGTTGTGGGATACTTAAGTTTCAAAGCCCTGAAAACAGGGTCGAGCGAATGACATCCTATATCCCCGAGTGCACCCGTACCATAATCCCACCATCCTCTCCAGACGAAAGGATGATATGCAGGATGATAGGGCCTATCGGGAGCCGGACCCAGGAAGAGATCCCAGTCGAGTTCCGGAGGAACAGGTGGTGTGTCGGACGGACGCTTTACGCCCTGGGGCCAGTATATTTTTAATAATCCGTTATTTGGCCTGTCAGTCCAGACATGTACCTCGCGTACCGGGCCTATTACTCCATCCCAGATCATCTCACGAAGCCTTCTGGGGCCATCGGAAGCCTGACCCTGGTTTCCCATCTGAGTTGCAACCTTATATTGCTTTGCTGCTTTTGCAAGCTCCCTTGCCTCGTGAACAGTCTGGGTCAGAGGTTTCTGGGTAAAGACATGCTTGCCTCTTCTCATAGCCTCCATGCTGATGATGGCATGAGTATGATCAGGTGTTGCTATAATCACGGCATCAATATCTTTCTGCCTGTCAAGCATAATCCGGTAATCCTTATACTGTTTGGCACCCGGATATTTCTTAAAGATCTTCTGTGTGGGCTCTCTCCAGTCTACATCACACAATGCCACAATGTTCTGAGTTTTTTCAACATTCTCAAGGTTAACCCGACCCATGCCTGCAATACCTATTCCGGCGATATTCAGTTTATCACTGGGAGCAATATGCCCAAGTCCGGAAACAGCATGTGACGGAATGAATGTAAGTCCTGCCATTGCTGCTGTTGAGGTTCCTATAAAGCCTCGCCTGCTTATCAAGTTCGGATTGTTTTTACTCATGATCATATAAATTAGCTGGTTGATAAAAGATTATAGTTACACAGAGTAATTTCATTTAAGATAGTCAATAAATCTCATCTGTTTATTCATAAACCGCTCGAATAAAAATCATATTGTCATTCGACCGGCCAGTCGTCAGAACGGAATGATGAAGCAGGAAGTCCTTCAGTATTGAAAAGATCTCCGACAGCAAAATCGCTGAATGCATATCTTACAGCAACAGGCTCATTTACATACCGGGAAAAACATGTTATTCCTGTAGCGGTAATAAAAGCTTCAGCAGGATAAAATCTTTTATTTGCACCTGCTATTTCAAAGCATTTAAGTTCTTTTCCAAAAGATGTCAGTCCATTCAGTGCGTTATCAAAAGTGATTTTTACCACAGGTCCCTCTACAGTCATCTCCTTCATTACAGGTCCTTCTGAGGCATAACCTTTCTGCCCGTAAGTTTTTACAAGAGCCTGGAAAGCCAGCCTGTCGCCTGCAGCTTTTTTATCTGCAGGATGGATGCAGAATTCTTCTCCAACATCCATTATACTTGCCATACCAATGTTTTCAATTGCCGTTGAGGCTTTAAGCATTGCTTCCCTTATATAAGCAGAATTAAGTCCGCCAGCACCATAATTGTATGGTGCAATCTGCACATAGTAAAAGGGAAAATTGCCTGTGCCCCAAAGAGAACGCCAGTTTTCAACCATTCCGGGCAGAAGCTTCTGATATTTGTCTGGCTCATTACGGTTAGCCTCACCCTGGTACCAGATCCCTCCTCTTATTCCATATCCCACCATAGGGTTAATCATGGCATTGAATAAAACAGTGGGTGTCTGAGGCGACAGGTTACCTGTCTGGTTCTTATCGGGAAGAGTTACAAAATCGAAATTTTTCAGTCCTTCTTCACTTATCCAGGGCTCAATCCGTGTTCCACCCCAGCTGGTATTTACCAGCCCGACAGGTACATCCAGCGCCTTGTTAAGCATGAGTCCGAAAAAGTATGCGGTTGCACTGAACTGGCTTACATTTTCAGGTTCGCATAACTTCCAGGTTCCGGTAAAATCATCCTGTGGCTGCAGGTTCACAGCTCTTGTTACTGTAAAAAGCCTTATCTGAGGATTTGCAGAAGTTGCAATTACCTCATTTGAACCTTTTACAGGTTGATTCCTGTAACCTTTAACAGGCATCTCCATATTTGACTGTCCGGAACAAACCCAGACTTCACCAATCAACACATTTTTAAAACGTATTGTGCTGCGCTCGCTGACAATAACTTCGTAAGGGCCTCCGGCTGAAGGAGTGGAAATCTTTACTTTCCATTTTCCATCAGCTCCGGCATTTGCTGAATAGCTTTTTTTATTCCAGGAGGTTGTCACCTTAACAGTCGAATTCCCTGAGGCTGTTCCCCAGATTGCAACATCAGATTTCTGCTGCAGTACCATATTGTCACTGAATATTGCCGGCAGCTTCAGCTGACCCGAAAGCTCAGAAGAACAAATAATAAGGATCAGAAGTGTTGCCAACACCGGATAAATGGTTCTTTTCATGAGTAAATAATTTTGATTTTAAAGGTTATATGGAACCCACATGCCGGGAATTATTTTCACATTTGACTGTGTTTTGAAAACATGTGGGTTTCATTATATTCTGCATCAATTAAACAAGTCTACTATTTAATAGCTGAAAGCCAGGCTTCCGACATTAACTTTGCTCCGGCAAGTGAAGCATGTACCCCGTCATGAGTCCAGTATACCCCAGGGGCTCTTTTCTGTGCCTCGTCGTATATTTTCTGATAGGGAATAAAAGTTGCGCTGAACATTTCCGCAATTTCCCGGGCGGCTTTCTGATAGTCATAAAACTCAGGGTACCATTTATCATCCACAGCTTTGACACCGGGTACAGCAAACGGTTCACAAATAACCAGTTTTACATCAGGTAAAGCCCTTTTTGTTCTTTCAAGCAATGCAATATAATCCTTTTTATATATTTCGACTGTCCCGGCGTACTGACCATTCAGTTTATGCCAGATGTCATTAACACCGATCAGTATACTGAGAATATCAGGTTTGATATCAAGACAATCTTTATCCCATCTCTCTGCAAGCTGGTATACCTTATTACCTGATATTCCCTTATTAAATATCTTCAGATCGAGAGATGCATACTTTTCAAGCAATGCAGCTCCTGTCAGCATAGCATAACCTGAACCCAGAATCCTGGCATTATTAAAGGAATTATCTTCCTTGTTCCTGCCTGCATCAGTTATTGAGTCACCCTGAAAAAGGATTACATTATTCTTCTGAAGCGTTATCTTCTTTAATGAATCCTTTGGCATTGCAGCAGAAACAATCTCAGGAAATGCAGCAGCTATCACTGAACCTAAAGCTGCTTTTTTTAGAAAATTTCGACGACTGTTGTTATTGTTATTCATTGTAAATTTATGTTAGTTAATCATATATTAGAAACCTATGCCTAGCCACATTATCAACCTAAGTATTGTTTATTACATGAAATAATGGAATAAGTTTCCCCTCCTTTTGAAGGAGGGGTGTCACGCTCTGGAAACAGAGCGGGACGGGGTGGTTGATTTGTATATCCCTCAGATTCATTTCATTTATCCAATACTTTTCTTGTCTGACTTTTCAAATATTCAAAATCCCTGAACACAAATTTATTTTCAAATCATAATGTCATGAATCCTAAGCTCACCTATAATTAGTCTTGTCTGCAACTTCCATTTGTGTATTTAAGTCTGCAAATAGTGTGCTTTCAAAGTAATTAAATCAACCACCCCGGCTCCGCTCCGCGTCGCCACCCCTCCTTCAAAAG
>CAYLYN010000042.1:0-26017 GCA_964387565.1 uncultured Rikenellaceae bacterium
GAGGTTTCATGTGTAAATAATTTTGATTTTAAAGGTCACATGGAACCCACATGCCGGAAATTATTTTGATGTTTGT
Organism: uncultured Rikenellaceae bacterium; assembly: GCA_964387565.1. Lineage (GTDB taxonomy): Bacteria > Bacteroidota > Bacteroidia > Bacteroidales > VadinHA17 > LD21. Next base: position 77 of record CAYLYN010000042.1, read on the forward strand.
CTGTGTCTTGAAAACATGCGGGTTTCATAGCTTTTTATTCTGAATATGAAAAATCAAATTATATGCCAGAACAGATGAAAAATAAATGGCCATGTAAATTTTAACGATATTTTAAAGATTCTCTTAAGAGTTGTATCGTATCAAAAAAAAATATCTGAAACATGAAAAAATACTAGTCAGGATCGTCTGCTTTTACACTGAAGGAATCTTTTTTCCCTGCACTTCCCCATGTTGTCTGGAAAACTGTTGTTGCAACATGGATTTCTTCAGGATTATCCCTGCCAAGAACAAACCACTCAATCTTCCATATCCCTTCAGTATTGTTTCCCTTTCTGATTCCAAAATATGAATATCCGGAAGAGAGGAAATCTGCGGGTTCTGATTCATAGACTTTTCCATCAGGATATGTTATCCTGTATCTGGACATCCATGCAGGCTTAGCTTTGTTGTTCAGAAATTCCTTTGTCTCCGGACCTTGTATCCAGCCAGCAAACAGTTGATTTCCATTATATTTGCCTTCCAGGGCCCCTTTATCATTCAGTTCTTTCAAATCCCATATGGTATTCCTCCTTATTATTTTCAGAGGTTTATCGGAATTCCCGTCAATAATAATAAGTCCTGCTCCGCTATCCTTCAGGGTCCAGTTCTGTGCAAATATTACAAGTGACAGTTGTAATAAAACTGTTAAAAAGATTGTCCTTTTCATCTCCGGGGAATGATTGTACTAGTACAGATTCATCTATGCTTGGCAGTATCCGTCATTCGTTAACCACAAATGGTTTCTCAGCTTTTATAGAAAATTTCTATCAAAGCAACACCTCTTTTGTAATCTACCCTGTGGACCTTTACATTGAAAACATTTTTCCCGGTAAGCGCAGCAAGCTCCTTATAAAGTTTCTGTTCCCTTTCAGGTTTGAGCAGATCAAGATTTTCAAATGTGATCATATGGGAATCTGAACTGTGCTTTAGATGGTACTCCTCAAGAATATATGCTGAAATAAGTATTATTAAATTAAAAATGATTATGCCGAAAATTGGGAATTTAAGGACCTTGAGGGCATTCATCATTGACATGCCCACAACGGCAAAAATATAGGCCATGTCCTTGATACTTATACTGCTTGTCCTGAATCTCATAATCGCAAAAATGGCAAACAGCCCGAATGCAAAGCTCATTTCCATATAGATATTCCCCAGTATTGATGTAATGAAGAATACCATAATGCCCATCATAAACAATGTAAAAAGCAGTCCTTCCTGCTTTGTGTACTTATAATAGATGAATCGTATCAGGATAAAAATAAAGAAGAGGTTCATTACAAAACGCAGCAGGATTGCAATGAATGTTGGATTATTAAGGCTGAAAAATCCTGAGGGTATACTGTCCATAAGAACTGAATAGTTTATTAATGTCGTTAGTAAATTTATGAAATTTTTAATGTACGTTGTTAAAAACCTTATTTTTATTGTATCCTTCCGGAAATACCCTTTTCCTTGGTCCAGCTGTTGAAAATTGAAAACTGCAGAGAATTCATATCATCCATTCTGTAAATTGTGAATTTCTTTTTTCCTGTATTGCTTTCCTGTTTATGAGAAATTTTAAGGCCTGAATATGAGAGATAAAGAGAATAATCAATCTCTTTTGTTGTTGATACATATTCAAATTCATTGCTTAATGAAGTACCGGCCATATCCTCACAAGCCTGCTGAAACTCTGCATCTGTAAATCCTCTGCCGAGTCTTCTGTAATACTCCTTATACAAAAACTGCATTACATCATCAAGTGATTTACTGTTCTCTGTTGCATTCCGTATTGCAAAATCGAGGATCATTCCAATAACAGGACCTTTGTCATAATAGGAAATGGCTTTATCCTCACTTCCGGGTTTGTTGCCGAAAGGACCATCGCTCCAGGTATTGTAACTCGACTGGATAAGCGACTGATAAGTACGTCCCGGATCATTTTCATAAGCATTGATATTTTCAGCAAATGATGAAAGAAGCTCTTCATCATTTATTACTCCTGCCCTTCTCACCATCAAATATTCATAATAAACCGACAACCCTTCGCTAACCCATAAAAGATTTGTTCTGTTCTCCCTGTCATAATCGAATGGTCCGAGCTCAAATGGCCTGATTCTTTTTACATTGTAATGATGGAAATACTCATGTGCAAGAAATTTAAGCACCCTTTTAAGACCATCGGGATTATCCAGGCCCCTGCCGCTGAAACTTACTGTTGTGCTGTTGAGATGCTCAATTCCTCCAAATCCGGGTCCGATTCCTATAAATGTATAATGCCTGTATGGAATTTCTCCTATAATATCAACGCCTGCCTCAATTGTCTTCTGAAGCTCCGTGATAAAAGCTTCACGGTTAAAAGAACCGGGATTAAAGGCAACGAATCTGTGCATTACACCACGAACCTGAAATGATGGCAGTTCATCGAGATTGCCTGTAAGGAAGGGAGAATCATACAATATATCAAAATCGCTGGCTGTAAATACATTTTCCTTTCCTTCGGCTTTTTCAAGGCCTGTCACTACCATACCCCAGCCGGTATAAGGCTTAACTGTGACACTTACGGGTGTATTAATATGTTTGTTAATATACATGAAAGTGGCAGCCGGTACTATATATCCATGGGTGGAGTCAAGGAAGTTATTGGCAACAAACCTTTTCACAGCCTCTACCTTATATTTTATCTTGAAGCCATGTTTCCCCCCTGGCGGGATTATCCTCCATGTATTATCATTTATCTTGTTATGAATTATTGGTTTTCCTTCACTGCTCATAGCCTGAAAGTCTGATACTTCCTTCCAGTAATTCATAATCTGGTAATACCCTGGCATCCATTGTGGCATTCTGAAATCGACTGTATCAATTTTACAATCACGACACTCCATTTCAACCTGAAAAAAATGACTGGCAGGATCTTCCATTGAAACGGTATAATGCAAATCAGATATAACGCCTTGCCCGTCAAGACTTATATTTAGAAACAGACACGGCAAAACGAATATGAAAAACAACCTGATCATGGTATTTTCTGATAAAATAAATACTCTGCCCTTTTCATTCTCGCACCAAAAAATGGCATTTCAAACTTATGCATTAAATTTAGCACTTCTTTGTATTCATTTGCCCGGAGAATGAAAATAATGAATTAGCTTTGAAATAATATACCAGTAAAAAACTTAACCATGAAAGTTAAAATCTCCCCTGTCTTCCTTTTATTGATCTTAATACTATCCTCATGTTCTGTTTGCAGCGATGAATGGTCTGACCTCTTTAACGGGAAAGATCTTACCGGCTGGACTGCGGCTGAGAACCCGGGCAGTTTCAGGGTTGAAGAAGGAGCTCTGGTCTGTTCAGGGAAAAGGGGACATCTTTTTTATAATGCTGATGAGCCTTTCAAAAATTTTGAGATGATTGCAGAAATAAAGACTCTCCCGAGGGCAAATTCAGGGATATATTTTCATACTGTTTACCAGGAAGAAGGATGGCCTGAGTCCGGTTACGAGGTGCAGATAAACAATACACATATTGGCGCTGATAACTACCGGGAAACAAAAAAGACCGGAAGCCTGTATGCTGTAAGGAACATTCATTACCAGATGGCCCGTGACGGAGAATGGTTCACGATGCGAATTAAGGTTTTAGAGAATCATGTCGAAATATTTGTAAATGATAATAAGGTAGTTGATTATATACAGCCTGATAAGCCATGGAGAAGTGATGAACATAAAGGAAGGCTCCTTGGATCAGGCACTTTTGCCCTGCAGGCACATGACGAAAACAGTACAGCATATTATAAATCCATCAGGGTAAGAAGACTTCCCGGCGGGGAAAAGTCACCACCGGTAGTAGAAGAAGAATGGGAAACAACTGTTGCTAAACTTATGGACACAGGATTTCCTCTTGTTGATTATCATGTACACCTCAAAGGTGGGCTGACTCTTGAAGAGGTAAAAGAGAATTCCCTGAAACTTGGAATTAACTACGGACTGGCACCAAACTGTGGATTGAAATTCCCTGTAACCGATGATTTATCACTTGCAGCATATATGGACACGGTCAGGGGACAGCCAATTTTCAGAGGTATGCAGGCTGAAGGACGCGAGTGGATAACCCTGTTCTCTCCTGAAGCAATAGCGAAATTCGATTATGTCTTCACCGATGCGATGACCTTCACAGATAGTAAGGGCCGCCGCAACAGGATCTGGATCAAAGATGAGGTCTGGATTGATGATAAACAGCAGTTTATGGAACAGCTTGTTGGAAAAATAGAAGCAATATTTTCCCGGGAACCTGTTGACATATATGTAAATCCCACAGTTCTGCCCGACGCTCTGATGCCGGAATATAAACAACTCTGGACCAATGACAGAATGGCAAGGGTTATTAAGGTTCTTGCCGATAACAATATTGCCCTTGAAATAAATGCAAGGTACAAAACTCCGGGAGCCGATATGATTAAAATGGCCAAAGCAGCAGGTATAAAATTTACATTCGGAACCAATAATACAGGCCGCGAACTTGGCAGGCTGGAATATTGTCTGAAGATGATTGAGGAGTGCGGATTAGTACCTGATGATATATTCATGCCTAAACCACACGAAGAAAAACCGGTGCTTGTGAAAGGACTTCCGGCAAAAATTACGGGATAGATTTTATAAAAAACAGTGTACCATGAAAAGAGCAGAATTCCTGAGGACAACTGCCTTAACGGCAGCAGCAGCTGTAGTTCCATCTTCTGTTATTCCGGCAAATGATTTATTACAGAGAACGCCGGAACCAATTAACAGGAATCCACTGAAGATTGGCGTAATGACATACACTATTGCCAAAGACTGGGATATTGAAACAATAATTAAGAATCTGTCCGATGCAGGTTATCAGACCGCGGAGCTTCGTACCACTCATGCCCATAAGGTTGAGGTAAACCTTAATGCCACGCAGAGGGAGGATGTCAGGAAACGTTTTAAGGATTCTCCGCTTGAGGCAATAAGCCTTGCCAGCGGATTTGAATATCATTCACCGGATCCGGCCGAACTAAGGAGGAATATTGATGGAACAAAGGAGTATATAAAGCTGGCCAAAGATGTAGGCGCCCTGGGAATTAGAGTTTTTGGCAATTCTCTTCCTGCCGGGGTACCGGTGGAAAAAACGGAGCAGCAGATAGCAAAAGCACTGGCTGAGGTTGGAGAATTCGGCTATAATAACGGGGTGGAAGTAAGAATATGCGTTCATGGAACAAAAACAAACAGACCTTCTGTTATAAAGAAAATCATCGACCTTTCTCAAAGTCCCCATGTGTGGGTAAACTGGAATTGTAATCCGGAAGATACTGAAGAAGGGGGTTTTGAATCAAATTTCAACATGCTGAAAGACCGTATAAAAGGGGTTCACATGCACGAACTCTGGATGGCAGATTATCCATATCGCCAGCTTTTCAGACTTCTGTCAGCCAGTGGCTATAAAGGATACTGCAACGCTGAAATTGACGGTAACCCCGATCCTGTTAGATTTCTGAAATATTACAGGGCATTGTTTCTTGCTTATCAGAATGCGATCTGAGCACCGGATTTAATTGTTCTGATACTGAAAACCGGTCCTGCTGTATTGTTGGGGTGAGCCAGGAATTTTACTGTGATACCTTTCCTTCCACGGGTAATATCTTCTGCAAGAGAATACTGTACCATAATAAATTGTCCCTCCTTTTTATTTGTAATATTTTCTGTTGCTATCAACTTGTCGTTAACAAGAATATCAAATGTCTTGGCTCCGGGGAAACCTCCCCAGTATTCAACAACAAGGGCATTTTTTACAGCCGGATCGACTTTCATTTCGAAAGAAAACCATCCGCCCCTTGCCTCACGGAAAGGTCTTTCCTTAAATGACCAGACGGCTGTTTTATCTCCCATGAAACCATGATTTCTTTCCGGTTGCATTTCGCCGGGTTGTACAAAATCTATTTCTGCTTCTTTTAGCTTCACCATTCTTTCTTTCTCTGACTGGTATTGCTTCTGTCTCTCTTCCCATTTTGCCTCGCTGAAGAGATCCCAGTAAACAGAATACCTCTTATCATGGATCTTGTAGAAGGGTGTCATGACAATATCCCTGGGTCTTCCGGTATTTACTGTAGCAAATGTATTTATTCTCTCCTCCACTGGTTTCATCCAGTTTTGCGGATCTCTGTTATCGGTTAGTATCACAGGGACATACATAGCACTTCGGGATGCAGTATCATCCAGGGGGCCGAGTTCTCCTGCCAGTACCAGGGGTCCATACATGACAGCGACCCTGTTACTGTCATCCGGCATTGATTCAAGCCTGAGGGAAAAAGGGATTCTTATATCAACTATATCACCAGTTTTCCAGGTTCTCTTTACAGAAATAAAACTGCCAGGCTGCTCCCTGATTCGCAAAAGCTTTCCGTTAACGCTGATTTTAATTCCATTTTCAGCCCAGTATGGGTATCTGATCATCAACGCCAGCTCAAGAGGTTCTGTACAGATAAAACTTAATTCAGAACCCTGTTCCTCTGGAAACGATGTTTTCTGGATAAGCTTTAAACCTTTGTCTTTCCATGAGAGTTCAGAGGCAATAAATTGAAATACACATAATTCATCATCATTGTGGTAATAAATGTTACGGCCGTATTTAGAGTGGTTTTCCATTCCGGTGCCAATACAACATGTAAACTCCATCGGATCCTGGAATGCCTTGAAGCCTCCCATGTCGAGGGAGAGATTATAGGTCACTCTGCCTGTTTCGGGGTCCTGGCTGGAAAGTATATGGTTAAAAAGTGCCCTTTCATAAAAATCAGCGGTTCTGGCTGAAGCTTCCCAGGTAAAAAGATGCTCTGTAAGCTTAAGCATATTATATACATTACATGATTCGGTAGTTCCTTCTCCAAGCCTGTTCCTTAACTTTCCCGCTGGTCCGAAATATTCATCATTCCCGTTTCCTCCCGTAACATATGAATGATTTCCTGTAACCGTATGCCAGAAAAAATCAGCTGCCTTTCTGTCCATGCTGTCACCAGTAAGCTCATACAGACGTGCCAGGGAAATCAGTTTTGGAATATTTGTATTACAATGCTTACCCGGCAATATGTCCACACCTGCTTTAAGGGGATCAAGTATTTCCCTGTGATAAAATATCCTCGATAAATCAAGATATTTTTCATCCCCTGTATCAGCATAGAGATCAGCCATTGTCTCACTTATTCCTCCATGCTCGCAATTCAGCATATTTTGTACTTGTTCCTCGTTGAGAGGCTTAACAACAGAGCCGATCCAGTCAGCAAAACCTTTTTCCACTTCCAGGGCGGTTCTGTTTCCGCATAGTCTCCATGCATCTCTCAACCCGGCCATTATTTTATGCTGAGTATAAAATGGTGCCCATATACCATTAAGGTCAAATCCGCGGGAGCGAATATCTCCAGTGGCTACCTCCTGTCCAAGTATTCCTTTACCATCAGGAAAGGCACCGATATATCCTTCTCCATCATGGTCCTGCAGCAGTTTCAGTTCATTTACTATATAATCCACTCTCTCCCTGAAACGTTCATCACCTGTTGTCTGAAACATCAGGGCACACCCGCTCAGATAATGACCAAGACTATGACCTGCAAGTGATTCATTTTCCCACCCCAGATATTTGGAAGCCTTCGGTTTAAGTCCTGCTTCATCATAAAACCGTGAAAGCAACCTGTCTGGATCGTAGTTAAGCAAAACTGTTCTGTTTAGCTCTGTTGCATGAAGGAAAGGTCCATCCAGTAGTTTAATCTCATTAAGCATGAATGGAAGAAACCTGAAATCAACCTTTTCAGGTCCTCCTGTAGTAATTCTGTTCTGTTCACTGATGCTGCAGGCAGAAAACAAAAATGCAAAAGTTACTGTAATTATCAATAATTCACTATGTCTCTTCATAAATGCAATTTCTCTGATTATAAGTGTATATTATACACTTTATATATAAATAACACTATGCCAAAATATCATTATTAGCACATAAGATGACTGGACGTATCGTTTTTCTGCTATAGCAGAAATACTATTCCTGAAAGATAAAATCAGGTTAGTTACATCTGTCACCCGAAATCTGATCAGGGAGATTTCTAAAGGCAATTTATTGAATAATCCTGTAATAATAACTCATTAAAACAATTAATAATGTAACATTACATGTCCGGGCAGGTATTAGTAAAATTTTTCTTTTACTCTGCTTATCATCTTTCTCAGCAGTGGATCAGAAAGAAAGTCAGTCATGTGCATAAGTTGATGACAGTATTCCCCTGAATGCTATATGTCTGTAATTCAGGGCAAAAGCAAGTTATTTTATTAATCTCATTATCATTTTTATCAATTTCCGGACAATAGTGATACTTTTGTTTACGTTTTTGGCATGATTTTTATTTAAAAAATATCAATTTTGCAGCTTAATCTATAATATGAAACACAGATTTGGATATATCCTGGTTTTTTTACTTACCCTGGTTCTGGTATTTAATTCAATTACTTCCTGTAAAAAAGATAAAGATGATGAACCTGCTACCGGTAATACTACTCCTGCAGCTCCAACAGCTTTTACTGATACAGTTTCATACATAAGTCATACCTGGACTACACTTAACGGACTGATCAATGCTAATAATCTTATAACAACAATTACATTTGAATACGATACAAACACAACCTTTACCAATTCAATCCCTGCATATCCCGATACATTATCAGGGAATAAAAGCACGAAAAGGAGTGTTGAAATAACTGGTTTGATCCCCAGTACAAAATATTATTACAGGGTTAAAGCCGTTAATTCACTTGGCTCTGTGACAGGTTCAGAACGAAGCTTCACAACCCTTCCTGAATTTACAAGCGATATAGTTTTCAATCCCGATCTTGTTTATGATCAGGTTTCAGACATTGAAGGTAATGTTTATAAAACGATTCAGATCGGATCGCAATTGTGGATGGCAGAAAACTTATATACACATAAATATAATGACGGAACCGAAATACCGCAGGTAAGCTATACTACAAGCTGGTCAGCATTAGAAACCGGTGCTTTATGCTGGTATGATAATGTAACTCTTACTTATGGAGCATTATACAACTGGTATGCAGTAAATACGGGTAAATTATGCCCTGTGGGCTGGCATGTACCTTCCGATGATGAATGGACCACACTTACTTCCTTTATAGGAGGTACAGAAATTGCTGGTAACAAGCTGAAAGAGAAGGGCGCTCTGCACTGGACAAGCCCCAATTCAGGAGCTACAAATTCAACCGGTTTTACTGCTTTGCCGGGAGGTTACCGTTATTACAACGGTGCCTATAATGCAGGCAAACGATATGGTTACTGGTGGACATCAACCGGGAGTAATACTGTAAATGCCCTGGCACGTGATCTTTATTACGGTTATGCCTATATCGATAAAATAAACAGCGATAAAAGAACAGGAGCATCAGTCCGTTGCATTAAGGACTGAATGACCTTCAGAAAAAAGTATACCTTCTCTGTTGTATGCTTCCATAAATAATCTCCAGGTTTTTTAAGGAATACCTGATCACATTATAATGTCCCTGACAGTTAAGATTACCAGAGAATTATTTGTGTATATTTGTTATTGACCGATGAAAACCAAAATTCTATACAGGGCATTTATGACCTTATTGGTTATACTGCTTTACGTTGAATGTGACCGGGAAAAAGATCCACTTGTTTTTAAACCAATTGACCTGAAAAGGTTCAGCGAAGAGCATAAAGGTTTTAACCTCCTTGGTAAATTTGATGTAGGATGGTCAAATAATGGTTTTTCTGAGGAGGAGTTCATTATTGTCAAAGATCTGGGCTTCAACTTTGTAAGACTGCCTCTCGATTACCGGACCTATACCCAGCCTGGCAACTGGGATGTTTTTATCGATGAAGAAATTGCTGAAATTGATAAAGCTGTCGAATATGGTGAAAAGTATGGTGTGCACGTATGTATCAACCTCCACAGAGCTCCTGGCTATTGCGTAAATCCGGCTACAAATCTTCCTGCAAACCAGAATATAAGTCTCTGGTCTGATGCAACTGCACAAAAAGCATTTATTAATCATTGGGATTATTTTGCAACACGCTATAAAAATGTCCCTTATGACCTGTTAAGCTTTAACCTGGTTAATGAACCGGGCACAATGGATGAAAGCACATACGTAACAGTTATGAAAATGGCCATCGACAGGATACAAAGCATCAATCCGGACAGGATAATATTTGTCGACGGACTTAATTATGGCCGGGATATACTTACTTCTCTCACCGACAGACAAAATATTATACAGTCTATACATGTATATGACCCCTTTACTCTTACTCATTATAAAGCAGAATGGGTAAGTGGTTCAGATTCATGGCCGCTCCCTGTATGGCCAATGACAGATATAAATAAGTACCTGTATGGTCCTTTAAAAAGCGATTATCAGTCTCCTCTGATCCTTGAAGGAAATTTTCCAAAGGATATGGAGGTAGTAATAAATATTCACCAGGTATCAGTTTTGTCAAAACTTGAAATTAAGCTTGATAATAATGCAATATATTCCAGAAACTTTGTCTGTACTGCCGATCCGGGAGAAGACTGGACCCAGATAATAAGTACACAATGGGGTTACCAGAATATTTCAAATAAAGATTATACAGCTGTACTGCCACAATCCGGAACAAAGATTTCTTTTTCTAATACAGCAGGTGACTGGATGACTTTTAATAAAATTACTCTCAGGACCACAACTGATACCCTCGAAATAATTCCTGCCAATACCTCCTGGGCCATAAAACAATCAGCTTATATAATAGGCCCGGATGGAAGGATAACTTATACGAATGGAAATCCTGCAGTTGCTCTTGGTGATCTTACAAAAAGAATTGAAGAGGCCGGGAATGAGAATATTCCGGTCATGATTCAGGAATTCGGAGTTTATAATAAAACACCATACAACGTCACAATAAACTATCTTAAAGATGTAGTGACGGTTTTCAATAACAGCAATACAGGATATGCAATGTGGAACCTGATAGGCACAATGGGTATTATTAACAGTGAAAGAGCCGACTGTCCCTATGAATCTTACAGGGGGAAATCAATTGACAGACAAATGACAACCATAATCCAGAGTACCGGAAGATAAATCAGAAAATTATGTATAAACGAAAAAATTTTTTAGCCCTTTCTGTAATCGCTCTCTTTTCTCTGTTTCTGCTTACGGACACAGCGTTTGCCGCTAAAGAAAACTCCCAACAGACAGATACTGTAAAAAAAGTAATAAACGCCATGCTTGCCATGCAGAGAAGAGCCTGGGAACAGGGTGTTGCTGCTCAGGCCCTGCTTGAATCGGGAGAAAAGGATCTTGTTATTCTTATGGCAAAAGACGCTGTTGTAAACCAGAAAAAAGATGGAAGGCTTGGGTTGAATGAAGGGGATCGTCCTGTTACAGATCCGGCATCTAATGGAGAACCCGTGCTTTATGCGGCAAAGCTTACCGGCGATAATTCCCTTAAGGCTGCAGCTGACAAAATGCTTGATTTTCTGCTTTATAAATCACCAAAAACAACCGACGGGATCATTTACCATAATTATATTGAGAACATGATCTGGGTTGATGCCTTTTATATGGCTCCTCCTTTTCTTGCAGTCTGTGGCCATTACGATGAGGCCATTAAACAGATAAATGGTTACAGGAGAATTCTCCTTGATCCAGGGAAAAAGCTTTATTATCATATGTGGGACCAGGATCGTCAGATTTTTGCAAGAAAACTCTTCTGGGGCGTTGGAAATGGATGGGCTGCTGCAGGCATGACGAGAGTATTGCGGACCATGCCTGAATCGATGACAAACGAAAAAAAGATACTTGCCGGGTATATTAAAGAGCTGATAGATGCCTGCCTGAAATACCAGAGGGACGACGGACTTTTTTATGATGTCCTCGATGATCCTTCCACCTTTGTTGAGACAAACACAGCACAGATGCTTGCCTATTCTATTTTCAGGGGAGTGAAAGGCGGATGGCTTGACAGGTCATACCTGAATTATGGAATGAAAATGCGAAAGGCTGCTTACAAAAAAGTCGATCAGTTCGGACTGGTCCAGGGTGTATGCGGAGCGCCTAACTTCAACAAATCCGGAACAGCAACCGAAGGACAGGCTTTCTTTATTCTGATGGAAGCTGCCTGGCGCGATCTGAACATTAATTAAAATAACTTTCTTTATGAAATACTCCAGAAGGAATTTTGTTAAAACTGCAGGAATTGGAGGCATTGCCCTGGCATCAAATTCTTATAATATACTTCCTGCTAAATCATTAAAAGTGAATGTCCTGAATCCAATGAACCGGGTTCCGGTAAGTCTTATTATAGATGACTCAACCTGCCTTGTAAACATGGCCTACTATGGTATTCCTCAATTCGGAGAGGTCTTCCCTGATCAGTACAGGCAGGACTGGAGAAAACTGCCCAGGGAGATACCAGACTCATTCGTAAGGGAATTCGGTAAATGGGCCCTTGATAACGGCGTTAAGGGAAAATACAGCATTGTTCCCTACCCGGCATGCACCGGGTGGGTAAGCCGGTTTATTCCGGGATGGACCAAAAAAGAACTGGAAGATAGCCTGAAGCTTGTCAGGGAGCTTATTGTACCCGGCTGGGATATTCATCCTGAAATGGTTAGTCATACCCGTGTTATTGATATTAAAACAGGCAGGCCCTATCCTTTTCCAACACCTGAATATATGGAGAACTGGGAATGGAGTCAGACAAAGAGCGCAGATGAACTGGCAGCTTACCAGGTATATGCTCTTGAGATATTAAAAGAAGCCGGACTTCCCTGCCAGGGTCTGACAACTCCTGGCGGTTATGGCGGCAGGAATCAGGATAATCTTGCCTTAAGTACCAAAGAGGCTGTCCGCTATGTTTATGGCTCCGAAATATCACACTATTTCCGGGATTTGTTTACTGAAAAAGGTAAAAGCGTTGCACCGCAGGTACTCCATGCATCAGGGCTTGATGGTTCTGATCCGGCATGTGTTGTATCGATTCTTGGCTGTACTGGCGACTGGCTGGGCGGCTGGGATGGATTAACTCCCGGAAATCCCGACCTTTTTATATCTTCAGATCTATCTTCGGGTCGTATGGTTGATGTAATAGAAAGCGGAGAACCTGCAGTAATGGTATGCCACTGGCCAGGAGTATATTTTAATGGAGAAAAAACAGGTTTTAATATCCTGAAGGAGGTTAAGAAAAGACTGGATCAGAAATATAATAATCTCATCTGGATGAAACTGGAAGAAATATCAAAATACTGGGCTGCAAAAGAATTGACAACTTTTATTCCATCAGAAAAGAGCGTCAGGATCAGGGCTCCTTTTTCTGCTTCTGGTTTTACTATTAAGATAAATTCATCTACACGAAATCCTCAAATAAAAACCAGGGGAGAATCAAAACCCCTGGTCAGGATAAAAACATTAATTGATTTAAAGCCAAATACCTGGTTTACAGATAAGTCCGGAACAGTCTTTTGCTTTGACCTTGAAAAGGGTGAAAGCGAGCTTATCCTTTAAGTCTATTCTACCCAGGGTACAAGCCTGGATGGAAAGAAGTCTATATCAAGAGCCCTGAACCTCCTGGCATGATTGCCAAGACGGACCTTGTATTCATCCCAGTTTCTCAATGAAGGATTAGTCCATCCTATTTCTGCAAGCCCGGGGAGTCTCGGGAAAGTAAGGAATTCAATTTCATCCATGGTGGTCACAGTCTCCGTCCATAGAGCTGCTTCAATTCCCAGGATATTCTCTTTTCCTATTCCGGGTTCCAGGGTTGCAGGATCCCAGTTGTAAGATTTATCAACTTCAATTAGGCCAGCCCAGGTATATCCTATGGTATTCGTGGAATCATATTTCATATCTATATATGCTCTTGATGCAGGTGACATAAGAAGTTTTGCGCCCTGTGAAACTGCTTTGTTTGCATTGGTGGCGCTTGACCAGTACTGGGCAACTGCACCTGGCCTCAAAACACCTAAAGAGATCTCATCCCATCCAATAGGCGTCTTTCCCAGTTTTAAAACAATATCCTGGACTCTTTCCACAAAAGGAATGTAATCTTCCTTCTTTGTAACATGTGATTCGTCCCCGCCGATATGAAGATACGGACCGGTTGTCAATGATGCCAGCTCTCCAAACACATCTTCAATAAACTTATAGGTGATCTCCTTTTTTGTAGCAAGGGTGCTGAATCCAACCTCAGTCCCTGTATATAATTCTGTTGCCTTCCCGTTTATATTTAGTTCGGGATAAGATGCAAGTGCTGCATTGGTATGTCCCGGCATATCTATTTCAGGAACAATTGTAACAAAACGATCATCTGCATATTTAACTATTTCAGCATACTGCCGCTGCGTATAATAACCACCAACTCCGCCGCCAACTTCTGTTTTGCCTCCATAAAGAGCCAGGTTCGGCCACGATTTGATTTCAATCCGCCATCCCTGGTCATCTGATAGATGAAGATGAAGATAGTTGATTTTGTAGGCAGAAATAAGATCTATGAATCTCTTTACATCTTCAACATCAAAAAAATGCCGGGTAACATCAAGCATGGCACCACGATAGGAATATTCAGGATAGTCAGTTATTTTCCCTGTGGCAATATGCCATTCAACATCCTGGATGTCTTTCTTCTCTATTTCTGGCGGGAATAACTGTCGCAGGGACTGAATTCCATTGAAAAGACCTGCTGGTTTGTTGGCAGCAATTGTGATCAGCTTTCTGGTAATTGTAAGTGTGTAGCCTTCATCGCCGCATAATGGATCTGCACCTGACAGTGTCAGGTAAATATTACCTTTTCCTGGTTCTTTCAGTGTCTTCTTAACATCAATCATATATCCTGTTGCAGGCTCAATCCTGTCAGCAAGATAATTAGCAAGCCAGACAATCTCTTCACTGGTATCATTAATATAGACTGAAGCTTTCTTCCCAAGACAGAAGTAGTCTCCCGAAGCAGTGACAGAAACCGGCTTTGGGATTATGTTGTTTCTGGTAAGATCTGTTGGCTCCTTGGGTTTACATGAAACCTGAAATATGATAGCTGTAATTAACAGAATCATAGTAATCGGAGTAATTGATTTCTTGTTTATCATAACATTGATTTTTTAGGGCCGTTAAGATAAATATTTTATTTTAATTTGTTCGGAATAAACCTATTATAGTTATTTATTGTTATTTTGATTAAATTGAATCCATGGAAAAAAACAGGACACTTACCGAGAAAACAGTTCTTGCAGATCCCTTCCGGCAGTTTGCATTATGGTACAAAGAACGCCTTTCTGCAGTAGTGAACTATCCTGATGCAGTTTGCCTGGCAACAACAACATCAGAGGGTCGGGTTTCTGCAAGGATGGTATTACTCAAGGATTTCAGTGAATCAGGATTTATATTTTTTACTAACTACAACAGCAAGAAGGGGAAACAACTTTCTGAAAATAAATATTCTGCAATGCTATTCTACTGGCCTGAATCGGGTCGGCAGGTACGTATCGAAGGATTTACTGAAAAACTATCCGCTGAAGAATCAGAAGAATATTTCAAATCAAGACCAAGGGATAGTCAGATAGGAGCCTGGGCAAGTGAGCAGAGCGATATAATACCCGATCGGCTTTATCTTGACAGCAGGGTTGAGTTATTTAAAAAGAAATTTACCGGGAAATCTGTTAAAAAACCCGGATACTGGGGAGGATTCCGATTGATTCCCGATAATATGGAATTCTGGCAGGAGGGAGAATATCGCCTGCACGACCGTATTCTTTATACCAGGAAGGATGAGTCGTGGAATATTGAACGTCTTGCTCCCTGATCGCTGCAAAAAGAATTTACCTCCCTGCAGGATTTCCTGATTTCTTGAAAAACTCTTCCTGAAGCTGCTGAATTGTATTATCACCCTTCAGGTATTTAATAAGCTCTGCAAGTTGTTCAGCATCACTTTTTACAAGCAATTCCCCCAGCCTTTTGTTTGGTGTATTCACATCGCTTGCAAAATGGTTCGGGAATTTCGCGTACCACCAGATACCAGTGTATCCGAATGGCAGCCCGCTTAATTTGTTCTGATCTGCGCCTGATTCATTTTTGAGAGCTTCAGTATCAACCAGCGAAGGAGCTATATAAGTCATCATAGAGGTCTCTTCTTCACCTGCATGTCCATCCAGTTTTGCCTTTTTCAGTGAGGCAATCTCTTTTTCATATTGAGGATTTGCTTCAGGTCTGAATAATACTACAGTGTAATCGTGCTGTTCAGCAAGCTGGGTCTGGCAGAAATATTGCAGGAAGCTTGTATTTCCACCATGACCATTCACAAGGATTATCTTATTCAAGCCATTACGGGAAAGCTCTTTACATGTCTCCTCAAGCATATCCCACATAAGCTCATGGCTGTAGGCAATTGCCCCGGGTTGGTGCTTCGCCTCAAATATTTGTCCTGTGAAATATGGTGGAAAAACGATTGCATATTCTTTCTGCGCTGCAGTAAAGGCTATTTCACGAGCCTCAAAAAGATCGGTTCCAAGAGGTAGGTGTGGTCCGTGTTTTTCAATAATACCCATCGGTATTACACAAACCCCTCCGGCCTTCTCTGCTGCTATTGGAAATTTAGGTGAAGTGAGTTCCTCCATTTTAAATGACAGTACCGATCCTGACTGCTGTGCCATGAGCATTATGCTCATGAAAAATTTGACAGTTATTAAGGATATTTTTTTCATGACTTAATTATTTAAGTGTTTATTTATTAATATGCCTTTACCTGGTAAGAAGTATAATGAAAAATCTGAAATACCTTATTCCCGAAAGAAATAATCCAAATCCAATGCCACTGTAAATAATTGATAAATAAGATTTTGGAAGTGGAGAATGCCTCAGTAATATACCCATCGATACCATAACCGGGACAATGAGATAGCTTTTCCATGTCATGAATGAGAACATACATTTTTTTTCAGTTAAAGGCAGAAGTCTGTTTAAATTCTTGTCAGCGATCCTGAGAAATCCAAAGTAGTGAATCGGCAATGCTGCAATAAAACCTGCAAATCCGAAAATCAACTGGTCTTTTAAGTCCAGTACTTGAAGCCATAATACAGAATAACCTATAAGCATCATTCCCACGCCACACCACATTAAACCGGCTAAAAGTACCAGTATTTTTTTGTCAACGGCAGGCCTGAACTTCAATATTCTCGCCTTCATTTTTTAATTATTGCAAGGCGGAATGGCTTTATCTCTATCTTCTGCCAGACATTATTAGTAAAATATGGTTCATCCTTCAGCTTTTCTTCAAGAGCGGTCCTGTCAGGAAATTCGTATATTATCATTGAACCTACCATTTTTCCTGAATCGTCTAGTATTGCTCCTCCTGCAAGACACTCACCCTTATTTTTAAGAACTTCTATCTTCTGAAGGTGTTCTCCTCTGACTTTCAACCTTCTATCAGGAGCCTCAGCATCATTTCCATCATAAGCTATAAGCAGAAACTGCATAATCGATCAGTATTGTTTACAGGGCATAAAATTATAACAATTAGTAAACATTTGAGTTCTATGAGGTATTAATTGGAAATGCTATATCATTATTATATTTGCCTGTTGGTTTTCCTGTAGCAATAGATATAAGCAAAAGCACTTTTTTTTAACAATGTTGAATATCAGGAATATATTTAATTTAAAAGGTTTTCTTAAAGATATCCGAAGAAAAGATCACGTGCCTGTCTATGGTGGTCTTGATATTTTCAAATACATCGGACCAGGTCTTCTTGTAACCGTAGGATTTATCGATCCCGGGAACTGGGCTGCCAACATTGCTTCCGGTTCAGATTATGGCTATACTCTGCTCTGGGTTGTTTCACTTTCAACAATTATGCTTATCGTTTTGCAGCATAATGTTGCCCACCTCGGCATTGCAACAGGGCTTTGTCTCTCTGAGGCAGCAACAATTTACCTTCCTCCGAAGATATCCAAAGCAGTTCTTTCGTTTGCTGTAATCGCTTCGGTTTCAACTTCTCTGGCTGAAATACTGGGAGGGGCTATTGCCCTCAATATGTTGTTTGACATACCCATAAGGATCGGGGCCTTTCTGGTTACTGTTTTTGTAATTATTATGCTCCTGTCCAATTCATATAAAAAGATTGAAAAATGGATAATAGGATTTGTTTCAATAATAGGCCTCTCTTTTCTTTATGAACTTTTTCTTGTAGATATTGACTGGCCTGCAGCAGCAATCTCCTGGGTTAAACCTTCAATACCACAAGGGTCAATTCTACTTCTTATGAGCGTTCTGGGTGCTGTAATAATGCCTCATAATCTCTTCCTGCACTCTGAAGTTATCCAGAGCAGGCAGTGGAATCTCCAGGATGACAAAATAATTCAGAAGCAACTTAAGTTTGAGTTTGCCGACACTCTTCTTTCGATGATCATAGGATGGGCCATAAACAGCGCCATGATACTGCTCGCTGCCTCGACCTTTTTCAAAAACAATATCCGCGTAAGTGAGCTTCAACAGGCAGAAAGTCTTCTTGAACCGCTGCTGGGAACTAATGCTTCTGTAGTATTTGCTATAGCTTTGCTGTTCTCAGGTGTAGCATCTACAATCACTTCAGGAATGGCCGGTGGTTCAATTGTTTCAGGTATGTACAGGGAGCCCTATGATATTAAAGACAATCATTCAAGAATAGGTGTTCTTGTTTCTCTTCTTGGTGCACTTATAATAATTTTCTTCATTGCGGATCCTTTCAGGGGCCTGATCTGGTCTCAGGTATTTCTTAGTATACAGCTTCCTTTTACTGTAGCAATACAGGTTTATCTTACCTCATCAGAAAAAGTGATGGGAAAATATGTAAATTCAGGTTATCTTAAATTTCTTCTGTGGACAATAACCATACTGGTTACTTATTTTAATATCAGGCTCTTGCTAAGCTTCATCTGAGTACTTTTAATTTATGACAGAAAAAAAATATAACTGGGGATTTGTCCTGAGTGGTGGTGGTGCAAGAGGGTTTGCACACCTTGGATTTATACAGGCACTTAATGAAGCTGGTATCTATCCTGATATTATTTCAGGAACAAGCGCCGGTGCTCTTGCAGGAGTTCTTATAGCTGACGGTTATTCACCACGGGAAATTTTAAAAATGCTGAATTCCGGAAGTCGCCTCGATTTTATGCGTCCGACACTTCCCCGGGAAGGTTTGCTGCAGATCTCCGGAATAATTAAGATCCTGCAGGCAAATCTTCGTGCAAAAACATTTAAAGATCTGAAAATTCCTCTGTTCGTAGCAGCCACCGACATCAATAACGGAACTGCCGTATATTTTTCAGAAGGTGATTTACTTGACAGGGTAATAGCCTCCATGAGTATTCCGGTTCTGTTTCAGCCGGTAGTAATTAATAATATCCAGTATCTCGATGGGGGTATAATTGACAACATGCCCCTTACTCCAATCGAAAATGATTGTAAAAGACTTGTTGGCTCTTTCGTTAATCCAATAGGTTATGTTGCCCGGCTTTCCGGACTGATAAATATAGCAGAACGGACCTTTATGCTCAATATGACCAAGGAGATAACAGAGAAAGCAGGCCGGTTCAGTTTTCTTGTTGCTCCGCCTGAACTGAGAAATTATGGCATCCTTGATCCTGAAAAGGCAGATGAACTATTCGCCCTTGGATATAAAGCCACAAAAGAGAAACTTAAGGATGAAGCTGTACAGAAAAAACTCGGCCTCTGATCAGAATTTCAGACTGTCATCGAATAGAGTTTCCTGATCTCCTCTTCCCATAAAGATTCCTCGGGAGTTTCAAGTATCAATGGCATGTTGTCAAATCTGGAATCCTTCATTATAAAGGAGAATATCTCCTCCCCCAGCAAGCCTGCTCCAATATTGTCATGACGATCAACTCTTGTTCCCAGGTCTTTCTTTGAATCATTAAGATGCATCCCTTTCAGGTAATTAAAACCAATAATTTCATCGAATTTTTCAAAAGTATCCCTGAAACCAGAAGCCGTTTTTACATTATAGCCTGAAGTAAAGGCATGGCAGGTATCAATGCAGACACCCACCCTTGATTTATCCTCAACGTTTTCGATTATTTCCTTCAGCTGCTCAAAGGTATGTCCCAGATTTGTTCCCTGTCCGGCGGTATTTTCAAGTACAGCTGTAACTCCCTTTGTTTTATCAAGAGCAATGTTTATTGATTCTGAAATCCTTTTCAGGCACTTTTCAATACTGATTAAATTGAGATGACTTCCCGGATGAAAATTAAGCCTGTCAAGCCCCAGCTGTTCGCATCGCTTCATCTCATCAAGGAATGATTCTCTTGATTTTTCAAGGGGCCCTTCCTCAGGATGGCCAAGGTTGATAAGGTAACTGTTATGTGGAAGTATCTGAAACGGCTTATAATCAAACCGTTCGCAATTTTCTCTGAACATTTTGATATTGCTCATGGTAAGAGGACTGGAAAACCACTGCCTCTGGTTTTTTGTAAACAGTGCAAATGCCTTTGCTCCTATTGCACCGGCATTTAACGGAGCGTTTTCAACTCCTCCCTGGGCGCTGACATGTGCACCTATATACTTCATAATACTATTAATTAGAAATAACTTGATCCGTCCCAGCAATGTGTACACAATTTTTCCTTTGGCAGGCCGATTGCTTTAACAAGGTCATCAAGACGCTGATACCTAAGAGAGTCAAGATTAAGATTTTTTGAAATCTGTGTTACCATTGCTTTGTATTTCTCCGAATCCGGATCAGCATATTCCTTTAGATCCTTTTCCTCTCCGCCTAATTGTTTGATTGCTTTCCTCCCGGCAAGCTCCATGATTGATCTTGACTCTGAAAAATTCAAATAATTGCATGAAAACAACAAAGGAGGACATGCTATTCTCATATGTACCTCCTTTGCACCTGATTCCCGAAGTGCGTTGGTAGAGTCTTTTAGCTGTGTTCCTCTTACTATACTGTCATCCAGAAAAACCATTCTCTTGCCTTCTATTACAGCTTTATTTGGAATTAGTTTCATCCTGGCAACAAGGTCGCGCTGGCCCTGATACTGAGGCATGAAACTTCTTGGCCAGGTTGGGGTATATTTCGAATAAGCCCTTTTATATGGAATTTGCTTGGCATTCCCATAGCCGTGAGCATGGCCTACCCCTGAATCAGGAATTCCACAAACAAAATCTGCTTCAACAGAATCATTTGCAGCAAGCGACTCTCCACACCTGTAACGGCATTCGTCCACGTTTATTCCTTCATAATATGAGGGAGGATACCCATAATAAACCCACAGAAAAGAACAAATCTGCATCTTTTCCTCAGGTTTTTTAATCTGAGTATAACCGTCTGGTCTGATCGATACAATTTCACCGGGTCCCAGGAAATACTCAATTTCATACCCGGTATTAGGAAAAGAGCACGATTCAGAAGCCACTGCATAGCTGCCTTCTTTTTTACCAATAACAACAGGCGTCCTCCCGTTTTTGTCTCGGGCTGCTATAATTCCATCATCTGTGAGTATTAATAAAGAGCACGATCCTTTTACCTCTTCAAACACATTTTCAATTCCTTCCTTAAAGCTCTCTTTTTCGCAAATAAGATTTGCTACAACCTCTGTGGGATTGGTATTTCCTTCGAAATTTTCTGTAAAATGTTTCTTCTTCGTAAGAAATTTCTTCTCAAGCTCAGGGAGATTTACAATACGGCTGACAGTAACTATGGCAAAACGACCAAGATGTGAATTAAATAAAATAGGCTGAGGATCTGTATCACTTATTACTCCCATTCCTGAATTACCTGCAAAATCAGTCAGGATACTTTCAAATTTATTTCTGAAATAGGAATTTTCTATGCTGTGAATCGATCGCCGGAATCCATTATCCGGCACAATAAAGACCATTCCGGCCCGTTTTGTACCCAGGTGTGAATGATAATCAGTTCCATAAAAAACATCCTCAACACAATCAGTTTTTGAAATAACACCAAAAAAACCACCCATATTGCTGTATTTTAAACATTTAACAAAAATACCCTGCTCTGTAAATTTAATCATTGCTCCGAATTAATAAAAATTATCAGGATATTATTAATTTTGCCCACCTGATCGTTCAATTAAATAAGAAAATAGTAATGACAGAACCATTAAAAACCAAACCTCTGGATAATTTTTTAAAAAAGCTTACTCCTTCCAGTATGATGGCTATTACTGTCATCCTGGCATTTCTTTTGACTTTTCTTATAATAATGTATTTCAGTCAGAAAAGTAAAATGATCGAAATGGAAACCGTTCTGACCGAGGAGAAAGATTCGCTGACAAATGAGTTAAAATCAATGGTATATGCTTATGATACCCTGAAAACAAATAATGATACACTCAGGGCCGGCCTGGTAAAAGAGAGGGAAAGAATAGTACAGCTGCTTTCAATTAATGCATCAAATGCCCAGCTTATCAAAAAATATAAGAGCGAGATCTCAACAATGAGGGAAATTATGAAAAGCTATATTGTACAGATTGACTCCCTGAATAGCAGAAACAAAATTCTTGTTGCCGAAAATACTGAGATAAAACAGCAGATGAAACAGGTTCGGAATGTAAACACCGAACTCTCCAAAGTAAAGGAAGAACTTTCGGGTAAAGTTGAAATAGCATCTGTTATACAGGCAAAGGATGTGATTGCGGCTCCTCTTAATAAAAAAAGAAAAGAGACCTCCAGAATAAGCCTGCTTGACAAAATAAGGGTTTGCTTTACCTTACGGGAAAATCCCATAGCAAAAGCCGGGGAAAAAGAGGTGTTTATGAGATTAATAAGGCCCGACTCTCTTGTAATAACAACAAGCCCTGATAATCTCTTTGAGTATAAAAGAAGTAAAATTATCTATTCGGCTAACCGTACAGTGGATTATATTAACCAGGATATAGAAATGTGTATCTATATGGACAATACAGGTGATTTTATTGTTGGTACGTATAGCGTTGAATTATATCTTGAGGATAATATTATAGGCAGGACAACTTTCATGCTGTCGAAGAAGTAATTAATTTTCTGCAGGCATCATAAACTCAGATATAATATTATCTGATATCATTTTTCCCTGGTTGGTGAGTATTAAAAACTGATTCTCTTCCTTCATCAGTCCGTAATCTTTAAATTTTCCGGAGAGGTTTACAACATAATCATATCCCTCTTTTTCAAATGTTCTTTCGACATATTCAAGATCAATGCCCCACATTGTTCTGAGGGAAGTCATAATATATTCATTGAACCTTGTTTTTGTGTCAAGTTCCTCTCGTTCAAAAAAGGTTTTTCCATTTTTTATTGAACTTATATAACCCTTAACATCACTTATGTTCCATTGCCTGGAGTAACCATTAAACGAGTGAGCTGAAGGACCAATTCCTATATAGCTGACTTGTTTCCAGTAGTTTGTATTATGTCTTGAAAAAAATCCCGGCTTTCCTAAATTTGAAATTTCATAATGCACGAAACCTGATTTTTCCGATTTTTCTATCAGAATGTTAAAAAGAGCTGTACTCATATCTTCATCTACCTCACTTATTAATCCTTTTTCCAGCATTTTCCAGAATACTGTTCCTTTTTCAAAAGTAAGATGATATGCAGATAAATGCTTTATATCAAAGGAAAAGGAATGATCAAGATTTGCTGACCAGTCCTGTACAGTCATCCCTGGAATTCCATATATGAGGTCTATTGTAACATTTTCAAATCCTGCTTTAAATATCTCTTTTAGAGCGTTTTCTGCCTGTGCTGAATTATGCCTCCTGTTAAGCAGCCTGAGATCAGAATCTTTCCACGACTGCACTCCAAGACTTATCCTGTTAATACCGGCTTTTTTAAGTCCTGAAAGATAATCAGCAGTAATGTCATCGGGGTTAATCTCAATAGTGATTTCACAATCTGACTCAACCTTATAAATACGGCAGATGTTATCCAGCAAGGTATCTGTCTGCCTTATAGAAAGTAACGAAGGTGTGCCACCCCCCAGATAAATTGTTGATACAGTCTCATTCCCAAGATAATCATGCCTCATTTCCAGCTCCTGAACCATAGCTGAAATACATTCGCTGTTATCACCTTTTGAAACTATGTGATAAAAATCGCAGTAAGAACAAAGTTTCCTGCAAAAAGGAATATGTATATATACTCCTGCCATCCTTAGAAATGTAGCTTTGAAATTATAAATTTATTATAAACTTTATGGCTATTTTTAATGCAAATCTGGAAAATGATCAAGAGGTATAAATTCACTGTCTTACTTTCACTGGTTATTCTATATCTGAGTCTGAAAAATGCTGATGAATTAAATAAGGTTCAGTTCCTTAATATTCCTCATTTTGACAAATTTGCTCATTTTTGCATGTATTTTGCTCTTACTTCAGTACTAATCTTTGAGACACGTAAACCTTCGATTGGTAAACGTATTTTGCTTTTACTTGCCTCTTATCCTTTCTTTTTTGGTATTATAATGGAAATCCTGCAGCAGACATTAACAACAACACGAAATGCAAGTATCTTTGACGTGCTTTTCAATACGATTGGCATTATTTTATCTGTTCTTGTCTGGAGGTTAATTTTGCGATCTTACACAGGTAAAAGCTCAGATGGTAATGATTTCTGAATTATTTGCTTTTACAACAAGGTCATAAACTGTTCTGCTTCTGAATAAACTAATGAGTTCTGACCTTATTTTTGCATAATCGTCATGTACAGGGCATGATTTTTTATCTTTGCTGACAGAACGACATGGCCCGTCATGCATCAGACAATCAGTGAAAGTATCTTCACCGTCAATAGCAACAACAATATCGTATAGTGTTATTCTTTTGGGATCCGTTGCCATTGAAAAGCCTCCATGAGGCCCTTTCATCGATTTAAGTATTTTTTGTTTTGCAAGCTGCTGTAGGATTTTACCTAAAAAAGGAGTAGGAAGACCGAGGTCATTACTGATCTGTTTTATACCTGTCTTACCTTCTTCAGATCTTTTGCCTGCAAGATAAATAATGGCTCTTATCCCGTATCTGCATGAATTTGAAAGCATTCTAGTAAAATTTTAATGGAATCTTGTCTATTCTTGGTTTATGTCTTCCACCTTCAAATTCAGTTGTTAAAAAGGTTTTGACAATCAGATACGCCTCCGATTCATTTATAAATCTGCCGGGCAGGGCACAAATATTTGCATCGTTATGAGCCCTGGCTAACCTGCTCATCTCTTCATTCCAGCACAATGCACTTCTGATTCCCGGGTGTTTGTTTACTACCATATTTATTCCATTTCCTGTTCCACAGATAGAAATGCCAAGGTCATACTCACCTGCTGATACAGCATCTGCCATAGGATGACCATAATCCGGATAATCTACCGGGGGATTTTCTGAAGAACAGCCAAAATCAGTTACATCATATTTTTCCTTGATCAGAAACTTTAATATTTTTTCCTTCAGGAAAAAACCTGCATGGTCTGAAACCACTACTATCTTCTTCTTCTTCAAAATAATGTAACTTATTGGTTCTGAAAATTATTTTACAAAGTAACATAATTGATGTTTCTAAAGAAAATAATATTCGAATATCTTTTTAGATATTTAAAAGGATTTATAAACACCATTAAATTCAGCTGACAATTTGCACGGAAATAAGAGTATTTGAAATTTTGTTAATAAGATGTAAAAAAAGAGATGATAAATAGAAATTTTTTCATTTATCAAGGTGATTTTTCATCGCTTTGGACAAAATAGTAGAATTGAAAAAAGTTTTTATTGATTTTAATGAAAATACAAACCTTGAATAAACATTTTAAAATATAATTTTGCCATGTTATTACTTACAACAAAACAGTTTAAACATTTGTTAA
>CAYLYN010000043.1:0-25963 GCA_964387565.1 uncultured Rikenellaceae bacterium
TAGTCCTGATATTTTCAGGAATAGTAGCCCCGAAATCGATAAATCCCCAGAAATTTGAGCCTTATGAGTGTGGTATCCCTACTGAAGGAGTTACCTGGTTACAATTCAATGTGGGGTATTACCTCTTTGCTATACTTTTCCTGGTTTTTGATGTTGAAACGGTCTTTGTTTTCCCATGGGCTGTTGTTATGGGGGAAGTTGGAATAGCAGCCTTTGTAGAAATTGTTATTTTCTTCTTTATCCTGGGCTTAGGTTTATTATATGCCTGGAAAAAACATGCTCTTATATGGGAATAAAAGGAATAAGAAATGAAGAGTTCAGGGATAATGAGAGTCTTGAACTATTAAAAGAATCAGGCACCAATATACTTCTCACCACAATAGATGATGTTATTAACTGGGGAAGGAAAAACTCCCTCTGGCCTCTTACATTTGCGACCAGCTGCTGTGGTATTGAGATGATGGCAGCAGGTGCTCCAAGGCATGATTTTGCCCGGTTTGGAATGGAAGTATACAGAGCCAGTCCACGTCAGGCAGACGTTATAGTTGTAGCAGGCACCATAGTTAATAAGATGGCACCTGTGCTAAAACGACTTTACGACCAGATGAGTGAGCCTAAGTATGTAGTTGCTATGGGTGCATGTGCAATTTCAGGCGGACCTTTTTTTCTAAATTCCTACAGTGTTATAAAAGGTGTGGAACATGTTATTCCTGTCGATGTTTATGTTCCCGGGTGTCCTCCGCGGCCTGAGGCCTTGCTGTATGGGATGCTTCAGCTTCAGAGGAAGATTGAAACCGAATCAATAGCCTCCCGCAAAAAACGAAGTGCATCCCATAATTCAAAATAATTATCTTTTTCAGTAACCTGATATTCAATGGATAATAAAAAATTAGAGGAATTCATTAAAACTGCAAGCAGCGAAAGTGATGTTAAGATCGGACCACAATTTGTTGAAGTAACAGTAGCTCCGGCTTCTTTGCATTCGACGGCAAAATTACTCAAAGATAATGAAGAGACAAGATTTGATTTCCTTCTTTGCATTACAGGTGTAGACTGGGGACAGGATCTTGGCATTATATATCACCTCAGATCTACAATCTATGAGCATGCTGTTGTTCTGAAAACAAGGATTAGTGACAGAATAAATCCTGTTGTCGATACAATATCGGATCTGTGGAATACCGCCGATTTTCATGAAAGAGAAGTATATGATCTTCTTGGGATCAAATTTGCGAATCATCCGGATCTGAGAAGACTTTTTCTTGACAGCTCGTGGGGCTATCCTCTCAGAAAGGATTATGTAGATGATGTAAATATCGTTACCAAGTAGTTTATGGAAGACCAGACAAAAGCAATTGCTGTGGACGAACAGCAGGAGTACGTTATAAATATGGGTCCTCAGCATCCTTCTACACATGGAGTACTGAGGCTTGTCGTATCACTAAAGGGCGAAATTGTCAAGAATGTAGAACCTCATATAGGATATATTCACCGGGGAATTGAAAAGATGTGTGAGAGTATAACTTATCCCCAGATCATACATCTTACTGACAGAATGGACTACCTCTCTGCACATATAAATAATGAAGCGGTATGTCTTGCTGTCGAAAAAGCTCTTGAGATTGAGATCCCTGACAGGATTAAGATCATAAGGACAATAATGGCTGAGCTTACCAGGATTCAGTCACACCAGCTTTGGTGGTCTTCATTTGGGATGGATCTTGGAGGATTAACATGTTTTTTTTACGGTCTGCGTGACAGGGAAAAGATACTTGATATTTTTGAAGAAACTTGCGGAAGCCGCATGATAGTGAGTTATAATTGTCCCGGCGGTCTGATGTACGATATACATCCTGACTTCCAGAAAAAGGTAAAGGAATTTATCAAATATTTCAGGAAAATTCTTCCTGAATATGATCAGCTGCTTACAGGGAATGTAATTTTCCACAACCGCAGTAAAGGAATTGGAATACTCTCACGTGAGGATGCTATTTCATTTGGAGTTACAGGTCCTTCGGGAAGAGCTTCAGGCTTTGAATGCGATGTCAGAAAACACGAACCATACAGTGCTTATGATAAGGTTGATTTCAGGGAGGTGATATATAGTGAGGGAGATACATTTCACAGATATCTGGCCAGAATTGATGAAATGCGGGAATCGATGAATATTATCGAGCAGCTCATCGATAATATACCGGATGGCCCCTTCGCGGTAAAAATGAAACCTGTAATCAAACTGCCGGAAGGAGAATATTATCAGCGGGTTGAAACAGCCCGGGGGGAGTTGGGTGTGTTCATTATAAGTGATGGCAATAAAAATCCATACAGAGTTAAGTTCAGATCTCCAAATTTTGTCAACCTTTCAGTTCTTAATCACATCTCAAAAGGTATGAAGATAGCTGACCTGGTTGCAATCGGAGGCTCACTTGATCTTGTTATACCTGATATTGACAGGTGAGGAATGGCTGAGGGCTGAGGGCTTAGGGCATAAGAACAAAGGAAAAAAATTGTAAAAAGATAAATGAACATATATGGTACTGAATACTGTTTCGAATATCCTAATAAGTTTGACAGAACCCTGGTGGAAAGTCCTTTACGATTTTTCTTCCCTTACGAAAGCGATTGATGAAGGGCTCAGAGCTTCGATGTCTCCTTTCTGGGCTGTGACTGTTGAGATGCTTATTATAGGGGTCCTGATACTTTTATTCTATGCTCTCGTAGGATTGTTCCTTGTATATGCAGAAAGAAAGGTATGTGCTTTCATGCAGAACAGGCTCGGACCAAACAGAGTAGGACCATTTGGCTTGTTCCAGACCATAGCTGACCTGGTCAAGCTGTTGTTTGTGGAGCTTATACCGATAAAAAATGCTGATAAATTCCTTTTCAACCTGGCTCCGTTTATTGTAATAATTGCTTCTTTTATGGCTATTGCTGCCATTCCTTTTGCGAATGGATTGCATCCGATAGACCTTAATATAGGGGTGCTTTATGTTATGGCTGTCTCCTCAATGGGTGTGATCGGTGTTCTTCTGGCAGGCTGGTCGAGCAATAACAAATATTCTCTTATAGGTGCAATGAGAAGTGGAGCCCAGATTGTAAGTTACGAACTATCAGTAGGCCTGGCACTGATTACAGTAGTGGTTCTTGCAGGCACTATGCAGTTCTCAGAGATAGTAGAGGCACAGAGGACAACATGGTTTATCTTTAAGGGACATATTCCGGCATTTATCGCGTTCATCATCTTTCTTATAGCAAGTACTGCAGAAACCAATCGTGGTCCATTTGACCTGGCTGAAGCAGAATCAGAACTGACAGCAGGGTATCATACCGAATATTCCGGGATCAAATTCGCATTCTTCTTCCTGGCTGAATACATAAATATGTTCATTGTTGCTTCAATCGGAGCAACAATTTTTCTTGGTGGATGGATGCCGTTTCACGTAGGCAACTGGGATGGATTTAATATGGTTATGGATTATATTCCACCATTTGTATGGTATATAGGAAAAACAGCATTTATAATCTTTATAATGATGTGGTTTAAATGGACATTCCCCAGGTTAAGGATTGACCAGCTTCTGACTTTGGAATGGAAGTACCTCCTCCCAATAAACCTGGTGAATGTTTTGATTATGGCCCTTATAGTTTTGATGGGCTGGCATTTTTAAACATAAATAACTATTAACATATACCTCTGAATGAGAAGTATAATAAATTATCTGAAGGAAATAATTGAGGGTGTCTGGTCACTTATGAAAGGGATGAAAGTTACAGGATCATACTTCATCAGACCCAGCACTATTGTCACTCAAAAATACCCGAATAACCGTAAGGATCTTGTAATGTTCGACCGCTTTAAAGGGGAAGTGATCATGCCGCATAATGAAAAAAATGAGCACAAATGCACAGGTTGCGGGATTTGCGAGATAAATTGTCCCAATGGTTCAATTGAGGTAATCTCCAAGACAATAATAACTGAAGATGGCAAAAAGAAAAGAATTATTGACAAACATATCTACAGGCTAGGCATGTGTACATTCTGTGCTTTATGTGTTAAGACATGCCCATCAAATGCTCTGGCATTTTCCCAGGAGTTTGAACATGCTGTATTTAACAGGGCGTTGCTTGTAAAGACTTTAAATAAACCAGGTTCACAACTAATGAAAGGAGTTGAGTGATGGCTTCCAATCAGATTATGTTCATTTTGTTTGCAGCAATGATAGTTATCTTTTCAGTGCTGACAGTAACTACACGGAGGATTCTCAGAGCAGCAGTATATCTTCTTTTTGTTCTGGTTTCCACTTCAGGAATATATTTTATGCTGAACTATCAGTTCATGGCTGCAGTTCAGCTGACTCTTTATGCAGGAGGAATTGTTGTACTGATTATCTTCTCGATTCTTTTAACAAGTCACATAAGTCAGAAGTTTGAACCAGAGGGCTGGAAAAAAACAGTTTTTTCTGCTCTGGCAAGTATAGCCGGTGCAATTCTTGCAATTATTACTATCCTTGATTTCAATTTCGAAGCAACCACCCAGGCAGCAGCTGAAGTCAACATGAGGCTTATAGGTAAAAGCATCCTGTCATACGGGTATGATGGATATGTATTGCCATTTGAGGTAATATCTGTTCTTCTTCTGGCAGCAATGATTGCAGCAATTGTGGTCGCAAAAAAAGCAGGCCCTGCTAATACAAAATCACCCAATTATAATAAGGAATAATTATGATAACAGGAATTCCAGTTCAATACTTTTTAATTCTTGCAGCTCTGATGTTTTTTGCAGGAGTTTACGGTTTTCTCACTCGTCGTAACCTTATCACTGTTTTAATGTCGGTTGAACTAATCCTCAATTCGGTAAACATTAACTTCATGGCATTCAATAGTTTCCTTTATCCTCACAAAATGGAAGGGATGTTCTTCAGCCTCTTTGTGATAGCAGTGGCAGCATCAGAAGCCGCAGTTGCAATAGCAATTATAATAAACATATACAGAAGGTTTACCACAATAAATGTGGAAAATGTTAACGAAATGAAATATTGATATTAGAAACTTCAGATAGCTTACAATGATAAATTTCGGGTATACAATTTGGATTCTGCTTCTCCCCTTACTGATGTTCCTGCTACTTGGACTGGCCGGACATAAGCTTAAGGCGAAACTATCAGGTCTGCTTGGAACAGCAGGTCTGGGAATAATTACATTTCTGTCATATCTTACAGCATATCAGTATTACTTTACATCTGAAAAAATTGATGGTGCATTCCAGAAAATCATTTCTTTTAATGGAGTCTGGCTGAGACTTACTGAAAACCTGCATATAGATATGGGGATACTGCTTGATCCAATTTCAGTAATGATGCTGATCGTTGTGTCTACAGTATCCTTTATGGTTCATATCTACAGTCTTGGCTATATGAAGGGTGAAAAAGGATTTGAAAGGTTCTTTGCATTTCTTTCACTGTTCAGTTTTTCTATGCTCGGACTGGTTGTTGCTACTAACATTTTCCAGATGTATATTTTCTGGGAACTTGTCGGGGTTTCATCTTACCTGCTAATTGGTTTCTATTATACAAAACCTTCTGCTGTAAGGGCTTCGAAGAAAGCTTTTATTGTCACACGATTTGCAGATATGGGTTTTCTGATAGGTATCCTTATTCTATCCTTCAACACAAAAACTTTTGATTTCATAACTCTTACCAGTCTTTCCGGACCTGCAATTACGCAGACTGGAGGGGCTGCCTTCATGGGTTTATCAGTCATGACCTGGTCAATGATATTCATTTTCATGGGAGGAGTCGGAAAATCAGCAATGTTCCCATTCCATATCTGGCTACCTGATGCCATGGAAGGACCAACTCCGGTCTCAGCTCTCATACATGCTGCCACAATGGTCGTAGCCGGTGTTTACCTGGTTGCCAGGATGTTTCCTGTGTATGCTTTTTCAGCACCCGAAGCACTTGACGTCGTCGCATATGTCGGGGCATTTTCATCGTTGTTTGCAGCAATAATTGCCTGTACCCAGACCGATATTAAAAGGGTACTTGCATACTCAACTATGTCGCAAATAGGTTATATGATGCTTGCCCTGGGGGTATCTGGCTATGGAGGTCACGAAGGACTTGGATTTATGGCTTCCATGTTTCATCTCTTTACTCACGCTATGTTCAAGGCTTTGTTATTCCTTGGTGCAGGTGCTATTATTCATGCTGTTCACAGTAATTATATGACTGATATGGGTGGATTAAGAAAGTATCTTCCGATAACTCATCTTACATTTCTTGTTGCCTGTCTTACAATTGCAGGCGTTCCTCCTTTGTCCGGTTTCTTCAGCAAGGATGAGATACTGACTGCTGCCCTTCATCACAATAAATTACTTTTTGCTATTGAATATGCAGTTGCAGGCATAACCGCATTCTATATGTTCAGACTCTATTTCAGCATATTCTGGGGCAGGGATACACATTATCACCATACCCCTCATGAAGCTCCAGCAACGATGACAATTCCTCTGATAATACTTTCACTTGGTGCAGTATTCTCAGGATTTTTGCCATTCCATGAGCTTGTTACATCCGACAGCAAGGGCTTCGAAGCCCACCTCGAACTTGCTGTTGCAATTCCATCAGTCATAATAGGGCTTATTGGTATAGGTCTTGCATATCTTATGTATAAAAAAGAATCAGCCATTCCCGACAAACTTGCTGCAACCTTTAAATACAGCTACAGATGGGCATATAACAAATTCTACATTGATGAGGTTTATCTTTTTGTCACAAAGAGAATAATCTTCAGATATATCTCAACTCCTATTGCATGGTTTGACAGGCATATAGTTGACGGATTCATGAATGCAATTGCTTTTGTAACCCAGCTTACCTCATTCAGAATAAGGCATTTTCAGTCGGGCCAGCTCCAGAAGTATGGATTCGTATTCATTACAGGTGCCATCACCCTGGCAATAATTTTTATATATCTGTGGAAGTAATAGTTAAACAGGAAAAGATTTAGAAACAATGGATATTTTAACACTCTTTGTAGTAATTCCGGTGCTGACAATAACAGGGATCCTGTTCTTAAAGGATACAAAACAGGTCAGAGTTGTATCAGCTATCGGAATGGGGATACAGTTAATAATGGCAGGAGTACTTGTGTTTTCATACTTATCGGCGCGCAGCGCAGGAAACACTGAAGAAATGCTTTTTGTAAAAGACTACATGTGGTTCAGCAGTCTGAATATTCACTATGCAATCGGTGTTGACGGAATTTCTGTAGCCATGATAGCCTTAACTGCCCTCGTGGTTTTTGCAGGTATTTTTGCGTCATGGGAAGTTGATTTTCTTACAAAGGAGTTTTTTGTATCACTTATTCTTCTGGCAACAGGTGTGTTCGGTTTTTTTATTTCGATCGATCTTTTCACAATGTTCCTGTTTTATGAACTCGCGGTTATCCCGATGTACCTCCTGATAGGAATCTGGGGAAGCGGACCCAAAGAATACTCTGCCATGAAACTGACCCTTATGCTTATGGGTGGTTCAGCACTTATTCTGCTGGGACTTCTTGGAATTTATTTTAACTCAGCTCCGGACGGAGGTCAGTTTACATTTAATCTTCTGGAGATATCAAAGATTACAATACCTATATCAGCACAGAGACTTTTCTTTCCTCTGACATTTGTTGGATTTGGCGTATTAGGGGCTCTGTTCCCGTTCCATACCTGGTCTCCTGATGGCCACGCCTCTGCACCTACTGCTGTTTCTATGCTTCATGCAGGTGTTTTAATGAAACTGGGTGGCTACGGTGCCTTCAGAGTTGCCATTTTCCTTATGCCTGAGGCAGCATCAGAGCTTAACTGGATATTTATCATTCTTACATCAATAAGCGTTGTATATGGTGCTTTTGGTGCAATAGTACAGAAAGATCTTAAATATATAAACGCCTATTCATCTGTAAGCCATTGCGGACTGGTACTATTTGCAGTTCTGATGATGAACCAGACTGCTCTTAACGGCGCCGTGATTCAGATGATATCGCATGGCCTTATGACTGCACTATTCTTTGCACTTATAGGAATGCTCTACGGAAGAACACATACAAGAATGATTAACCAGATGGGTGGGCTTATGAAAGTAATTCCTTTTCTATCAGTTGCTTATGTAATTGCAGGTCTTGCTTCTCTTGGTCTTCCGGGTCTGAGCGGTTTTGTTGCAGAGATGACAATTTTTGTAGGTGCTTTCCAGCATACTGATATCTTCCACAGGGTTGTAACAATTGTTGCTGTTTCGTCAATTGTGATTACTGCGGTATATATTCTGAGAGTAGTAGCGATCCTGCTTCTTGGGCCAACTACTGATGAACATCACGAACATCTGCCAGATGCAAAATGGTTTGAGAGGGTGTCGGTTATTACACTCATAGGTTCAGTGGCAGGTATAGGACTTGCACCTTACTGGTTATCTACCATGATAGGTAACAGCCTGCATCCAATAGTTGAAAAGATCCTTGCAGTGAATCCATTTTAAATTTATAAACAGAACAGGATAAAATTAGCATATGAGCATAGAATCTTTCCTAATAATGCGACATGAACTGCTGCTGACAGCAGCAGCTCTTATAGTATTAATGGCAGAAATATTCGGAAATCCGGCCAGTAAAAAGTCGCTGATAACATTTACTATTGTAATATTCGGATTAATTACTGCTGCTGGCTTTCTGCCCTCGACAGAGGGAGAACTTTTTGGCGGAATGTATTTATCAACTGCCAGCAGGCTGGTTATGAAAAATATACTTAACATAGGTGTATTCCTGGTATTTATTCAGTCAGCCGACTGGCTCAAAAGGGACGAGAATTCAGAGAAAATTAACGAATATTTTATACTTCTCATCTCAACACTTATCGGGATGAATTTCATGATTTCCTCAGGACATTTCCTTATGTTCTATGTTGGTCTGGAACTTGCAACGATTCCAGTTGCCGCACTTGCTGCATTTGACCGATATAAAAACAATTCTGCAGAAGCCGGTATCAAGCTTATTCTGATATCTGCACTGTCGTCAGGAATTCTGCTTTACGGTTTATCAATGATTTACGGAACAACCGGATCTCTGTATTTCCAGGAAGTGGCAGAGGTTTTCAGTAACAAAGGTCTCCAGATACTGGGATTTATTTTCTTCTTCACCGGAATGGCTTTCAAGATTTCAATAGTGCCATTCCATCTATGGACCGCTGATGTTTATGAAGGTGCTCCCATTAACATAACCTCCTACCTTTCTGTAATATCCAAAGGAGCTGCTGTCTTCATTTTTATTATTGTTCTCTTCACTGTATTTCCGATGATTATTGAAACATGGCAGAAGGCCATATATGTTACTTCAATTCTAACAATGACTATAGGTAACCTGTTTGCAATAAGACAGCTGAATCTGAAGAGATTTCTGGCATTTTCATCGATTTCCCAGGCCGGATATATCCTTTTGGGATTTATAGGAGGTAATGAGCTTGGACTGGCATCTGTTATATATTACGTGCTCGTATATATATTCTCAAACCTCGGAGCTTTCGGTGTGGTTATGGCCGTTTCAAATGCTACAGGGAAAGAGACAATTGAAGATTACAATGGTTTATACCAGACAAATCCGGGTGTGAGTCTGATCATGACTCTGGCTTTATTTTCACTTGCAGGTATACCTCCTGTTGCAGGCTTCTTTGGCAAATTCTTCCTTTTCGCAGCGGCAGCTGAAAAAGGTTTCTACCTGCTTGTACTGATTGCGGTACTCAACACTATAATATCGCTTTATTATTACCTTCTGATCGTTAAAGCTATGTTCCTTATAAAGAGCGACACTCCCCTTGAAAAATTTAAGAGCGGATTTTATACTAAGCTGGGACTGGGCTTATGCGTTGCAGGTATAGCTGTTGTCGGATTTGCCAGTGTACTATTTGAGATGATAAGACATTTAAGTTACGGAATCTGATTAAAAGTAAAAAAACATGTCCCTCAATAATGCAAAACATATTGTAAGTGAGATAAATGGAGTTCGCTGTACAATTATCGAAACCGGAGCATCCCTTGAAAGAGCAGCTTTTCTGAAGGATCTGCTCAGCTCCAACAACCTTGAAGTACTGGAGCTTAAAGAGACTTCAGAAGGACCCGGAGAAGATGATAAATACACTATTGGAGTAACTGATCTTGTTTTCAATCCCGTGTTTGCTGTATATGAAAAGCAGATTAAAACAATTGAAGGTGATCCTATAACACCCGGTTACTGGAACCAGGAATGTACCACTTGTGATCCAAGATACTGGATCAGAAGAAAAGGTGCTAAAAAGGGACTTGATGGTTAGTGGGAATAGTGGAGCGTGGAGCGTGGAGCGTGGAGCGTGGAGCGTAGAGCATGGACCGTAGAGCCGTGTGCCAAGCCTTCGCTGTCCTTCGTCCAGCTATGGCTTGCAAAGTGTGAGTCGTGTTCCTAGCCTTCGCTGTCCTTCGTCCAGCTATGGCTTGCTAAGCGTGAGCCGTGAGCCGCGAGCCGTGTGCCATGAGTATTGAGTCTTATAGACTATTATCATTCCATATTTCCCAGGCACGTTCTGCCTGTGAATGAAGCATTTTCAGTCCCGTGATTATTGTACATCCCTGTTTCAATCCGGCATTCAGGAAGGCAGTTATTTCAGGATTATAGACAAGATCAAAAAGCACATGAGCTTTACCAAGATCTGTATAATTGAGATCAGGTTTATCTTCAACTGCCGGATACATTCCAAGCGGAGTTGTATTAACGATAAGCAGGTTTTCAGCAATCAGGTCTGGTGTCAGGTCGCCATAGGAAATGGCTCCCTCCTTTTTTTCCCGTGAAACCAGTGTAATCTTAATACCATTTTTTTTCAAAACATAACAGACCGACCTTGAACTTCCTCCTGTTCCCAGGACCATGGCCTGCCTGATATTATCCTTCAGGTAAGGCATAATTGAATCTGAGATACCTTTGATATCACTGTTGAAACCACCAAGAAAAATTCTGTCTCCTGTTCTGCGAATTTTAATGACGTTGACTGCCCCTATCTCCCCGGCTTCCTCATCAATTGAATCGAGGAATCTCAGAACTTCAGATTTATATGGAATTGTTACATTCAGACCACAGAGATCTGTTTCATTTGCGATAAGCCGGGGAAGTAAATTTAAGTCCGGCAGAGGATAATTATCATAGGATACATCTGTTAACCTCTCGTTATTAAATTTTCCGGCAAAATACTTACTGGAAAATGAATGACCAAGTGGATAACCAATAAGGCCATATTTTCTCATGAGGATTAAGATTACTTAACAAGATCTTCAGGCAAAAACTGGAAAAAGGTATCACCTCTTAGTCCCAGGCGAAGTGTTTCAAGCGGAATTATCTCATTTGGAGCAATATTACCAAGATTCACATTAGCTCCAAAGTGTTTAATGAACCAAGCCTGCTGTGATTTAAGGGGAGCCTCCCATAAAACATTCTCCAGCCTGACATGTTCTGAAATGGCATCTATAATTTTGTTATTTATTGATCCATCCTCATTATAAATACCTGTTGTTCCTGATTCCCTTGCTTCAGCAATTACCTTAACCGAACCTGCTTCAAGTTCAGTTTTCATCATTTCAACCCATTCATCAGGCGAATAAATGACATCTTTCTTCTTAGAACCAACTTCGGAAATTACAGTTCTTTTTTCTGCGAGACGGCTTATGTACTCCAGTTTCATCTTATGGTCAATATCATATGAACCATCTGACACCTCGACAAGTGTAATTTCATATCTGTCAAGCACTTCAATATATTCAGAAAACATGTTACGTACAACATATGCTTCAAAGAGGGTGCCGCCGAAGTATGGAATTACTCCTGAGTTTTTGTAGATAGATATTTTTTTCTCAAATCCGGGAGTGATTAGTGATGTCCCGAATCCAAGCTTAACGAAATCTGTATATTCACTGCCAACCGACATAAAATCCTCTGCCTCTCTTATACTAAGGCCTTTATCCATTACCATCGTAAGTCCTGAATCCCTGGGCTTTGCAGGTCTTTCAGGCAAAAAAGGAAGCGCCACTTTCATTCTTTGTGAGATATTAATTTATGGTTATGCCACAAGATCGTATGATTCCAGCAGCTTTTTAATTTTCCTGTTCATCTTTTCGTATGGCATAAGTTCCCTGAATTCATTATAAATCTCCTTTTCCATACTTAATGCTGCCTCAAGGTGTTTGTAAGCTTTATCAGAATTCCCGGAGTTAATAAATAAGGCTGCCAGAAGATAATTAATACCTGGTACATCACCTGTTACCTTATAAGCCAGTTCAAAGTAAGGAAGTGCTTTTAATACTAAGCCTCCATTAATAATTAATCTGCCGAGATCGGACCAGATCTCACTGTAATAGGCATCAAGTTTTAGTGCTTCACGGTAACATCGCAAGGCAGCTTTCTTATCTCCATTCATTGAATGGGCCTTTCCAAGAAGGTACCAGAATTCCGGATTCTCATCATCCAGCCTTACCGCTTTCCTGAAAAAAAGCAGTGCATCATCAATATTTCCAGTATTAAGAGCAATCACCCCCAGACCAAACCATGGATCTGCAAAGTCAGGTGCCAGTTCTATTGCTTCCTGATAATACTTTTTTGCCAGCCTGGGCTCATTAGTCTTCTCATAGCACTCAGCGAGATAGGTCATGGCTTCAAAACTATCAGGCTCATTTTCAAGATATTCATGATAAACCGGTATTGCTTCTGAATATCTATCGGTATTACTTAAAATATTTCCCTTATTAAACAGAGCAAAAGTATTCTGTGAATTTATTGCAAGGGCGTAGTCATAAGCTTCCATTGCTTTCTCGTGAAGATCCAGTTTATTGTAAATGATCCCCAGATTATACCATGCACTATCAGAATAGGGTTCTTCTTCAAGATATTTCAGATAGAACTTAATACTGTTATCATAATCTTCAATCTTTTCATAAGCATAAGCAAGATCATAAAGGTGAGCCTTGAATTCAGGTTCAAGTTCAATCAGGCGAAGCATATACGGAATCATGTATTCGTAATAATTCAGATTCTGAAGCACTGAAGTTATGGTAAAAAGGATATTCTCAACTTCTTCAGAATCAAGGGTCAGCGCAAAATCGAACATTTTTTTGGCACCATTTATATCACCAAGAATTCCAAAGGCTGTTCCTTTTGCAATAAAAAGTTCATGATTGCCTGGTTCAATATTCTCGAGCTTCTTAAGTAACCTGAGAGCTTCCACTGCTCTACCCTTATCAAGAAGAACTCTTGCCTTCCTGAGCTGAATTGACACAGAATTGGGATGCTGTTCTGTTGCAAGAGTTGCAGCTTCAAATGCCTTAGATGAATTATTGCTATCAATATAGAAGTCAATAATTGTCTCAAATTCGATCACATCAAAGAAACAACGTTCATTGTTCTTCCTCATGCGTTCAAATTTCTGGACAGCTTGCTTTATTTCTTCCTCATATGAAAGGCCAAACTTTTCCTCTTCCATTACTATAACAAATATCAGGACAAAATTAATACTATTTTTATTATGCCTGCCACAGCTTATTTTCAGTTATCAACAAAAACAATCTGGGATATAAACTTATTAATCAGTATATTAACAATATTGATGTATTTTTTTTTCTTTTTTTCCCATATAAACGCAACCTCAGATGGCAAAATATCATCTTATGTTTATAATAGCCGATTTAACTTTAAACACCATAATTACCCTAGAATTAACCTAAATTCTACCTCTGAAGAACCGGGCCCCTACCCGGTTTTTCATTTTATATTGATATATTTGTAAGAATCACCTTATGTGAAAATAATATGAGAGAGCCTTTCAGATCGGGGATATTATTCTTTTTTATTACCATTATCATTTTTCTATCTGATTCTTCGTGTAAGAAGGATAAAAGTCCTGTTAAATTTACCAAGGGTACTTTCCCTGATTCTATTGTAAACCTCCTGGAACTGAATTCGCCTTACGATGATTATAATGTTGATTTAGAAGATATTAGCGGAGATATATCAATTATTTTTTCAAGTAACAGAAAAAGTTCCGGGGAGCAGTTTGATATTGAACAGGGATTAATCAGCTACTATTTTGACGTTACGAATGGTAATTTCAGATTGGAATCATCGATAACCAATGACAGCTTCACAGGTCAGCTTATTTCCAAAGCCGTGACAACAGGAGATGATCTCGGTCCATATCGTTTTTTCAGTATATCTGATGGTTATGAATACTTCGTGCTTTCATCGGTAAATGAAACTGGTGACCTGGATCTGTATTATTTAAAACACCTGCCGGTGTACGGAACAAATACACCGGAGATTAAAGGACCTTATCCGGTCAGCTTACTCAATTCGAATTCAGATGATGTCTATTTCTGTACTGACACAAATATGGATTCTCTTTATTTTTCATCTGACAGAGAAGGCAATTTTGATATATACCTTCAGAAGGTATCAAATGATAAACCACTATCTGAAGAATTTGGACTTCCATTTATGTCCTCCACTAAAACTGATAACATTAACAGTACTGAAGATGAAAAATGCCCAAATATCCACAGGGGAGTAATGGTATTTGCATCAAACAGGCTTGGTGGATTCGGTGGTTTTGATCTGTATTATTCTGTTTTTAAAAATGGCAACTGGACATCCCCGGTAAATTTTGGCCCAAAAGTAAATACTTCATCTGATGAATACCGGCCTGTTTTGGGATCAGCACAGGATTATACCAATTCATATATGGTATTCTCATCTGACAGGCCTGGAGGCAAAGGTGGATCTGATCTCTATTTTATGGGACTTGAACTCCCTAAGTGAGAGATGCTGCCATCAGGGTATTACGCAAAAGGGAAACCCGCGTCATTGGTCCTACTCCACCCGGAACAGGGGTAATAAACGAGCATCTGGGAGCTACATTTTCAAAATCCACATCCCCTATCAGCTTAAAACCTGATTTTGTTTCATTGCTCGCAACCCGAGTAGTACCCACATCAATTACAACGGCTCCGAATTTAACCATTTCAGCAGTAACAAACCCGGGTGATCCAAGAGCTGCAATTATGATATCTGAGCCCGAGACTATTTCTTTAATATTCGTTGTTTTGCTATGAACAAGCGTCACTGTTGCATCCATCCCTTTCTGCGAAAGAAGTATACTCACAGGTCTGCCAACAATATTACTCCTGCCTATTACTACGCAGCTCTTCCCTGCTGTTTGTATTTTATACCTCTTGATCAGTTCAACAATTCCGAATGGTGTTGCCGGCAGGTAACCTGGAAGTCCGATCATCATCTTTCCTATATTTACCGGGTGAAATCCATCAGCATCCTTTGCAGGATTTATAGATTCAATCACTTTGTTTTCAGATATATGGGAAGGAAGAGGCAGCTGAACAATAAATCCGTCCACCTCCTTATCTTCATTCAGTTCATTTATTCGTTCAATTAAAAAATCTTCAGAAATTGCTTCACTGTAGCGCAGGAGTGTCGATTTGAATCCAACCTCGTTACAGTCTTTTACTTTGTTGGATACATATGTTTCACTTGAACCATCATTACCTACGAGGATGGCTGCCAGATGGGGTATTTTTTTACCTTCTTCTTTAAGTTTAACAACCTCAAGGGCTATCTCCTTTTTTATGTCTTTGGCAACCTTCCTGCCATCTATCAGCGTATACATAATAACATTTATTTTCTTCCCATCATTTTTGCAACATTACCGCCCTTGGTCATCATCTTCATCATACGCCTCGTCTCGTCGAACTGTTTAAGAAGTTTATTGACCTCCTGTACCGATGTTCCGCTGCCATTTGCAATTCTCTTGCGCCTGCTTCCGTTTAATACAACAGGATTTGTTCTCTCCTCAGGTGTCATGCTCCTTATAATGGCTTCAATACTTTTAAATGCATTGTCGTCGATATCAAGGTCTTTAACAGCTTTGCCCACACCTGGTATCATAGACATAAGGTCTTTGACATTACCCATCTTTTTTATCTGCTGTATCTGATTGATAAAATCGTTAAAATCGAATTGGTCCTTTGCAATTTTTTTCTGAAGTTTTCTTGCCTCCTCAACATCATATTGTTCCTGAGCCTTTTCAACCAGTGATACTATATCTCCCATTCCGAGTATCCTGTCAGCCATTCTTGATGGATAAAAGATATCTATTGCATCCATCTTTTCGCCTGAGCTCACAAACTTAACAGGCTTGTTAACAACTGATTTTATTGATAAAGCAGCTCCTCCCCTTGTATCTCCATCGAGTTTTGTAAGAACAATACCATCAAAATCGAGTCTGTCATTAAATTCCTTTGCAGTATTTACCGCATCCTGACCTGTCATTGAATCTACTACGAAGAGTATTTCACCGGGATTGACAGCCTGTTTTACCCCGGATATCTCATTCATCATCTGTTCATCAATTGCAAGGCGTCCGGCAGTATCAATTATTACCACGTCATGACCGTTCTTTTTGGCCTCTTTGATAGCATTTCGAGCAATGGATATCGGATCCATATTATCCGGTTCGGTATAAACCGGAACCTCAACTTGTGTTCCTATTATCCTGAGTTGCTCTATAGCAGCTGGTCTGTAAACGTCACCTGCAACAAGAACAGGGTTTTTATTTCTTTTCGTTTTAACCCATTTTGCAAGCTTACCGCTGAAAGTAGTTTTCCCTGATCCCTGTAGTCCTGCTATCAGAATTACAGAAGGATTGATTTTTATGTTTATATCGGTTTTATCTCCTCCCATCAGATCAACCAGCTCATCATGAACTATCTTGATCATCATCTGTGAAGGATTTACCGATTTAATAACCTCCTGGCCAATTGCTTTCTGTTTTACGGTATCTGTAAACTGCTTTGCTATTTTAAAATTAACGTCTGCATCGAGCAATGCCCTTCGAACCTCTTTAAGAGTCTCAGCAATATTTATTTCAGTTATCCTTCCCTGCCCTTTAAGAAGTTTAAAGGATTTCTCCAGCCGCTCACTTAAATTCTCAAACATGTTTCAAAAAATATAAATTTTAACATCAATATTACACCCCCTGTCCCGCTCCCACGGGACGTCTCCCTAAAGGGGGACTAGCTCAGTGCCATAACTATGTATCTAAACA
The DNA here is from genome assembly GCA_964387565.1 of uncultured Rikenellaceae bacterium. GTDB lineage: Bacteria > Bacteroidota > Bacteroidia > Bacteroidales > VadinHA17 > LD21. Next base: position 17,159 of record CAYLYN010000043.1, read on the forward strand.
GCACATTATTAGCCCCCCTTTAGGGGAGTTGGGGGGCTTACATCCTCTCCGGCATCTCTATGCCAAGCATCCACATCCCCTTATATAGTATTTCGCCTGTTATACGTGAAAGGGAGAGTCGTAAATTCCTCACATTTTCATCAGGTTCTCCAAGTATTGAAAAATCATGGTAAAACTGGTTAAACTCCCTGGCCAGTTCGTAGCAATAATTAGCTATTAACGCAGGTGAATACCCTATTGCTGAAGCATTTACAGCCTCAGGAAACTTTCTGATCAGCTTTATGAGTTCAATCTCTTTTTCTCCTGCTCTGACATCCCTTATGTTTGAGATATTCTCAACTGTACCTGTTTGTTCTGCTTTCCTGAAGACCGATTTAATTCTTGCATATGTGTATTGAATAAACGGGCCGGTATTGCCATTAAAATCGATTGACTCCTCCGGATTAAATGTCATATTCTTTTTAGGATCAACCTTAAGAATAAAATATTTCAGGGCTCCAAGACCTATTTTACGGAAAATCTCTTCCTTTTCTTCAGAAGTAAAATCTGCCAGTTTGCCAAGTTCAAGTGAAACATCTCTGGCAGTTTCAATCATTTCCTCAATTAAGTCATCAGCATCAACAACTGTACCCTCCCTTGATTTCATTTTGCCTTCGGGGAGCTCTACCATCCCGTATGAAAAGTGAAATAATCCCTCACTCCATGTATAACCAATTTTTTTCAGGAGGGCTTTTAAAACATGAAAATGATAGTTCTGTTCATTACCAACAACATAAATATTCCTGTCAAACCTGTATTCTTCATAACGGTTAACTGCGGTTCCAAGATCCTGTGTCATATAAACTGCAGTACCGTCTGACCTTAACAATAGTTTATGATCGAGCCCTTCTTCTGTAAGATCAGCCCAGATAGAAGAATCGTCATTCCTGTACAGAATTTTTTTCTCAAGGGCATCCAGAACTATCTTTTTACCAAGCTTATATGTCTCTGACTCATAATATATCCGGTCAAAATCAACACCCAGTCTGCTGTATGTTTCATCAAATCCGGCATAAACCCATGAATTCATCATTTTCCACAGATCTACAACCTCCTTGTCACCAGCCTCCCATTTGAGTAACATATCCCTTGCTTCTTTCATCAAAGGTGCAGAGTTTCTGGCCTCATCCTCATCAACACCAGAATTTATAAGGTTCTCAATCTGTACTTTACAATTCTTTTCGAACAGCACATAATACTTGCCAACGAGGTGATCCCCTTTCAGACCGCTGGAAGATGGTGTTTCGCCATCTCCGTACTTTTGCCATGCCAGCATCGATTTACATATATGAATTCCCCTGTCATTAACAATATTGGTCTTAATAACATTATGTCCACAAACGGATAATATCCGGTAAATAGAAAAACCCAGCAGATTATTACGTATATGCCCAAGGTGCAGTGGTTTATTTGTATTCGGTGATGAATACTCTACCAGTATTGTTTCGGGTGAAGTGACTTTACAAAGATTCATTAAATCCTTCACGCTTGCAGTTTTCCTCAGGTAATCAAGCCACCATTCAGAAGATATTTCAAGATTTAAAAAGCCCTTAACAACGTTGAACCTGGCAACTGAATTAAAATTCTTGACCAGATAATCACCTATTGTCTCACCTGTTTTTTCAGGGGTATTTTTTGAGTATCGGAGAAGAGGAAATACTACCAGGGTAAAATCACCTCTAAAATCCTTTCTGGTTTCCTGTACCTGTATCAACTCATTACCGACATCGCTATTATACAGAATCTTAACAGCTTCCTTAATCTTTTCCCTGAGGATTACTTCCATTTGACTCTTTAAAATTTCAGGTTCCAAAGATAATATTTTAAACCATTGAACTGCCATAAACATTGCCAAAATGGGAAATGAAATATCCTTAAAAATTTGCCATGTTATGCCAATTGTTGAAATTATTTGACTATCACTATAATCTTTTTGACAAAGGGAACAGTAAAAATTGAATAGTTGGCTTATTTTTAGACTATTGTTTTTGACATATTCCTTAAATTAAAATTAAAAAACAAGGTGGGATTAAAAAATCTATTCATTGAACCAACTTTAAAAACTCCGCAAATTGATCTTAATTGCGTAAACGGGGAGCTCATTTTATCAGGAAGGTCCATACCTGAAAATGCAGCAGAGCTATATGAAAATGTACTGAAATGGATTCATGAATATATTGCCGTACCAAAACATGTTACCAACCTCAGACTCAATCTTGAATATTTCAATACCTCTTCATCAATATGGCTTGCCAGAATTGTAAAAGCTCTGAGTTCCATCAAGAACAAAGACTACACTTTAATGATCCATCTATATTTTAATATTGATGAATATGAGAACATGGATTCAGAAGACATACGTGATGCATTGAGCCCGGTTGTTGATATTATAGGCACTCCTGCGATAAGTATTGGTATAAAAATATACGGGACTGATCCAAATGGACAGATTTTGAAAGAATCGATGGTACTTATCTGAATTTTTCCTTCAAACAATTCATTTTCCGTTATTCTATCTTCGTTTTTTTGGCATAACTTTAATACCAGAAATCATTTGTTATGTTATGCGAACAGCAGTATTAATATTGCTCTCAATCTTGACTATCATGGAAACAAATGCTCAGAACAAACAGGTTGACAGGAGGGCTGTTGCCTCCGGAAGTTTCTATCCTGCCGGAAAAGATGCTTTAACAAGGGATATTTCCAGGTTGTTTGCAGAATGCAAAAAAAGCAATGAAAAACCTGATGTAAGAGCCATTGTTTCACCCCATGCTGGCTATGTCTTTTCCGGCAGGATTGCGGCTTCAGCCTACTCTTCTGTTGATAAGGAAAAAAAGATAAAGAATGTATTCGTCATTGGTTCAAGCCATGTAATGGCATTTGACGGAGCATCAGTTTATAATACCGGAGACTATCTTACACCACTGGGCAGGATGCCTGTAAACAGAGAGATCGCTGATAAATTAAAAAATGAAAACAGGGTATTTGATTTTCCAACCAATGCCCACCTCCAGGAACACAGTATAGAGGTCCAGGTTCCATTCATCCAATACTATTTCACAAGTAAACCATCTTTAGTCCCGATTATAATAGGAACTACAAATGAAGCAAGTATAAAAAAGATAGCTGATGCTTTAAGACCCTATTTCACAGATGAAAATCTCTTTGTAATCAGCAGCGACTTCTCTCATTATCCTTCATATAATGATGCTCAAAAAACAGACAATGCAACAGCTACAGGTTTAATTTCAGGCAATCCTCAGATTTTTCTTAGATCGCTTCGTGAAAATTCGTCCAAAAATATTGATGGTCTGGCGACAAGTATGTGCGGATGGACCTCAGGACTGACACTCCTTTATCTTACTGAAGAGGATAAATCAATGCAATATAAAATGCTTGACTACTGTAATTCAGGAGATTCAGATTATGGAGACAAGGACAGAGTTGTAGGATATCATGCAATAGCACTTTTCAAAAAAGAGATTGAAGGCGGCTTTTCCTTTAACGAATCAGAGAAAAAGCAGTTATTTGAAATTGCAAGGATGAGCATTAGTGCTAAACTTAATGGCAACAAAAGAATTGAACCGGACAGTAAGAAAATGCCTGAAAAGCTGAAAATGCATTATGGAGCGTTCGTTACTCTTAAAATAAACGGTATTCTCAGAGGATGTATAGGCCGATTCATCTCCTCCGATCCATTATTTGAAGTTGTTATGGCATCAGCACTTTCATCTGCTTTTGAAGATCCAAGATTCACTCCTCTGACTAAAGAAGAGTATGCTAAGTGCGAAATAGAAATTACTGTTCTGGGACCACTTATAAAAATTTCTGATCCTGATGAAATAGTTCTTGGCAAACATGGAATCTATATCAAGAAAGATTTCAGGTCAGGAACGATGCTGCCTCAGGTTGCAATTGAACAGGGATGGAATACTGAACAATTCCTCGGATATACCTCACGGGACAAAGCCGGCTTAGGATGGGACGGATGGAAAACAGCAGAATTATTTGTTTATGAAGGTGTGGTTCTGGAAGAAAAGGATAAATAAATATGTATCATGTTGCTGGCACCGGTAGTACTATCCTTTTACTCTACTTAATAAGTTATTTATTTTACCGTGCAGGCTTATACCCAGTCTCTCTGCACAGGAAGTTATGGAATTCCGCGCTTGCTGTTGCATTCATTATATCTGTCCTCGCAGGCTTATTCATGGCACTGCAGATCTCTTATAAATGGGACGTACCTGATGTAAAAGCAATACTAAGGTGGCACGTGGAATTTGGAATAGGCATGGCAGCTACTGGTTTGCTTCATTTCATATGGCATCTGCCCTACTTCATAAAGATCTTTAAAGGAGAAAACAATAATTATAATAATGAGCCTGAAATAAATGGGACATATGCAGAAGCATCAGGATTTGGGGTAAACCTGTTCATTACAGGTTTCGTAAGCACATCATTTCAGCTTCTTATGATCAGGGAAATGATGAATATCGCAGGAGGCTATGAACTTATCTCAGGTATTTTCCTTGGTACATGGCTGATAATATCTGCCGCAGGCTCTGCCCTGGGAGGAAAATCCAGATTATATGATATCCGGAAGATCAACCTTATTTTTGCGCTAAGCCCATTATTATCTCTTTTCCTGATGTTTATGCTTGGAAGGTTATTCCTTGAAAGCGGAGAAACTCCCTCTGTGCTTGTCAGCATTATTTATACTTTTCTTGTTCTGATTCCATTCTGCATCTCATCAGGATTTATTTTTGTGAAACTAATTTCATTAGCAAGGCAGATCTCCTCATATAATCCCGGCAAATCCTTTTCAATCGAAACCACCGGAGGCATTATAGCAGGAATTCTGGTTTCACTGCTGATCTCTGAGAGGCTGGGTACCTATAAAATGATGATAATTATAATCCTGTTATCAATAACATACACCCTGTTAACATATTACCTGCGAAGAGAAATGATCAGGATTTCATTAAAAATCTTTGCTTTAATAACAGTCGGACTGATAATCATTTCAGAGCCTGATAACATTTTCCGCCAGTTAGTATTACCAGGAATTAATGTTATTAAATCCGTTGACACGCCGTACGGTAATATAACAACCGGTTATTACATGGACGAGCCAAGTGTTTATTATAATCAAAGGCTTTTGAAATACAACAATGATGTAATTGAAAGGGAAGAAGATATCCACTATGCTATGCTTCAGCATAAATCCCCTGAAAATGTCATTATAATCTCAGGTACATTTGAAACTCATCTTCCGGAAATTTTAAAATACTCTGTAAAAAATATCTTATACATCGAAAGAGATCCAGCTCTGGCCCGGGTGGTTATTCCTGACAGCTTGCAGGGGAAATATACAGTTTCCAGCTCTGATGCATTTTCTTATTTCAGAAATTCTCACGAAAAAGCAGATGTTATCATAATGCTCGTACCCCCTCCCTCAACACTGATGTTAAACAGGTATTACACAACAGAATTCTTTTCAAATGTTCACAAGACGCTAAATGAAGGAGGCATATTTATGTGCTCACCTGGCGCATATGAAACTTATTTCAATGAAGAATCATTGAAATTATACTCTTCAGTATTCAACAGTATGAAACAAATATTCAGAAATGTGCTTCCTGTTGCCGGTAACAAGCTCTATTTTGTTGCTTCTGATAATAGATTAAATACATCTTTCTGTGAACTTACAGCGAAAAAAGAAATATCTAATCTTTATGTAAGCAATGATTATCTTTCAGATGAGCTGACAGATAGAAAAACCAAAGAAATAATTAATTTGATTGATCCGGAAATCAAGCTTAACACAGCAGGTTTACCATTGGCTTACAGCTATTTACAGGTATATCACCTGAGTAAATATAAAAATGAGAAGGCAGTAGCAATATTTCTCCTGACACTACTCTTCGCAATACCGCTATTTGCTATTGACAGGAAAAATATAGCAATGTATTTCAGTGCTTCCTCCCTTGCAGGATTTGAAATTATTGCTTTGCTTACTCTGCAATTAACCGCAGGGAGCATGTATCAGATGACAGGATTGGTTATTGCAGGATTAATGGCAGGTTTAGCTTCAGGATCAGGTAATTCAAACAAATTTTTATCTGGAATATCACTGAAATACAAAGGTGCATTACTGATGATATTCTATTTACTGATGGCCTTACTTTACAATCAGATAATGCAAATTGAAAGCAAGACCATTGCAGTAGTAATAATTCTTGTCCTGTCATTTGTCCCGGCATTTTTTACCGGCAATATTTTCAAAGAACTTACAATAAATAATGAAGGAAATACAATGGTTTCCAGAGTATATAGTGCCGACCTCTCAGGATCAGCTCTGGGTTTTATAGCAGTTTCAATATTAGCAGTTCCTGTATTCGGTATTATTCTTACTCTATATTTTCTGGCAATCTTTGTTTTTATCGGATTCCTTTTTGGAACAATCATTAACAAGCATTAGTTTTATTGATTATTGAACAGAATGATCTGTTATTATGCAACAGAAAATCAGGCATACCCACAACCACAGCAAACGTGAATTTATCCGAAAATCACTTGCAGTATCAGCAGGTTTGATTTGCTATCCATGCCATCATATTCTTTCATCAGACATTCAGGAGAGAAAAGGTATTTATAAAAGGGTAGCAATGTATCAGGAGGAGACTGCCAGGGGAATTATGTGCAGAATATGTCCGAATGAATGTGTTCTTAAAGAGGGGGAATTGAGTCAGTGTAATAACCGCAAGGTATATAATTCGAAGCTGTATACTCTGGCATACGGTAATCCATGTTCTGTAAACATTGATCCTGTTGAGAAAAAGCCGCTTTATCACTTTTACCCCGGAACAAGAGCGTATTCAGTAGCGACAGCAGGCTGCAACCTGGTATGCTTAAACTGCCAGAACTGGACTATTTCTCAAACAAGTCCCGACAAAACAAGAAATTATGATTTGTCTCCTGAAGATGTGGTGGCAGACTGTGTCAGAAACAATTGCAAATCAATTGCTTACACCTATTCTGAACCAGTTACATTCTATGAATATGTTTACGAAACGGCCCAGATAGCAAGAAGATCTGGTGTAAAAAACATAATGAAATCAAACGGTTATATAAATACTGAACCTCTTAAAAAGTTATGTCCACACATAGATGCAGCAAATATTGACCTCAAAGCCTTCACTGAATCAACATACCTTAAACTTACCGGAGGCAAACTTCAACCTGTTCTTGATTCACTAAAGGTTTACCTCGATATGGGTGTCTGGCTTGAGATTACAAACCTTGTGATTCCTACATGGAGCGATAACCTCAACGAAATCAGAGCTATGTGCAAATGGCTCTTCAGTAACGGATTCAGCAAAACTCCCCTGCATTTCAGCAGATTTTATCCAATACATAAGCTTGAACAATTACCTCCGACACCTGTTGAGTTGTTAAATAAAGCCGTAAAGATTGCAAGGGATGAGGGAATATTACATATCTATACCGGGAATGTACCGGGAAGTGAATTATCGGATACTGTTTGTCCCGAATGTAAGACAACTCTGATAAGCAGACAAGGCTTCAGAGTAACATCCAATACAATCAGGAATGGCAAATGCAACAAATGCTCAAGACCTGTCGAAGGAGTATGGAACTAGGTTCTGAAGATCAACGAATAATCATATATAAATAATGAAACCATCAGAAGCGAAAGCGCGCATTGAAATGCTGCTGAGAGAAATAAGAGAGCACAATACTAGATACTATGTTTATAATCAGCCTGTTATTTCTGATTTCGAATATGATATTCTCATTAATGAACTGGAGACTTTAGAAAAAAAATTTCCTGAATTTAAAAGCGAAGATTCTCCCACCCAGCGGGTAGGAAGCGATAGTAAGAATGAATTTGTGCAGTATGAACATCAATACCCGATGCTTTCACTCGCAAATACATATAATGAGGAGGAGGTCAGGGAATTTGATACAAGAACAAAGAGATCGGTAGATGACCAGTTTGATTATACATGCGAGCTTAAATTTGATGGAGCCTCAATAAGTATTATTTACCGGAACGGAAGACTCATCAGGGCTTTGACGCGTGGCGACGGCATAAAAGGAGATGATGTAACCGAAAACGTCCGAACCATAAAAAGCGTTCCGCTTACAGTTGAAGGCAAAAGTATTCCTGAAGAATTTACGGTAAGAGGTGAGATTGTGATGCCAAGGGAAGTTTTTGAAGATCTTAATCTGGAAAGAACCAGAGATAACCTGCCTCCTTTTGCCAATCCCAGAAATGCAGCTGCAGGAACATTAAAATTACTGGATTCCAAAATTGCTGCCTCACGAAAGCTCGATTGTCTGATTTATACGATGCTATCTAATGAACTCCCCCACGATAATCATTATGAAAACCTCAGGGAACTGTCAGGTTTGGGATTCAAAGTCCCTGACAGTATGAGGCTTTGCGCAAATATTGATGAGGTCCTCGATTTTATTTCCAAATGGGAGAATGAAAGAAAAAAGCTTCCCTATGATACTGATGGTGTGGTAATAAAAGTTAATAACCTGGCGGTTCAGGAGTTGCTGGGAAATACTGCCAAATCACCACGATGGGCAATTGCATATAAATATAAAGCAGAGCAGGTGCTGACAAAGCTTCTTTCTGTGGCATTCCAGGTAGGAAGAACCGGGACAATCACTCCAGTTGCAAACCTCGAACCGGTATTCCTTTCAGGTTCCACCGTCAGGAGAGCTTCACTGCAT
>CAYLYN010000044.1:0-4849 GCA_964387565.1 uncultured Rikenellaceae bacterium
GACTCATACCTGTAATCCGGTTTCGCAAAAGCATAAATAATTATTGCAAATACCGGCAGGATTAAGAGTACCTTCATTTTCCTGTACGGTGACGTGACTATATTTTTCATCATTTCAAATCTTTTTTTGTTTAACGAATAGTTGAATGAATTTGCCAGGCTGACGACCTGAAAGCCGGCAATCTGGTTCAATAAGGTTGCCCTGTAAACTGCCGGGTCGGATGTCCGCTGCAGCGCCACCCCATCAGCAATATATTCATGGTTTTGCCTGATAAGCCTGGCATATATCCAGACAACAGGATTAAACCATTGCAAAATACAGAGCATTCCAGCGAGCACCAGGTCAATCCAGTGCTTCTGACTGACATGCACCATTTCGTGATTCAATATCTCTTCCATCTCAACATCTGATACTGAAGGATTGATAAAAACGAAGGAAAAAAATGAAAACGAATCGGTGTATTCAGAGGTTCTGATAAGCTTAACAGGAGAGGACCTTACGAAAACGGCTTTTGTTACAGAATTTATAACTATTCTGCTTTGCCTTATCATAATAAATCCCACAAATATTATTCCTGCTAAATAAAGAAGGATCAATAAAGAACTGGTATCAAGGGAAGCGATACCGTTCATATTTTCAATACTGTCAGTAATTATCATTTCTGTCTGGCTAGCTTCAGGCAGAGGAAGAACTACAGTATAGCGTATTGCAAAAACAGGCATCAGGAATGAAAACAATATTCCTGAAAGCAGAAAAAACCTGTTTATGTTAAAGAATCTTTCATTCCTGAGGAACAGGATGTAAACCAGGGCAAATCCTGAAAGCCAGATAACTGACTTGACCAGATATAATCCAAATGCTTCCATCACTTCCGTTTTTTGCTTTTTGATAATTCCATCTTTGTATCTTCCAGAAGATCTTCGAGCTCTTTCATTGAAAGGTCCTTTTCCCTCGCGAAGAATGAAGCCATGGCAGGAAAGGAGTTATTAAAATAGCTCTCCATAAGAGTGAAGAGCTGACTCCTGGAGTATTCATTCTTTGACACAAGCGGATGATAAAGATGAACATTACCATAGGCCTTATGCCCTACATAACCTTTCTTTTCAAGTACTCTGAGTACTGTTGATACTGTGTTGCGTGCCGGTTTGGGATCGTCAAAACTATCCCGGATATCCTTCACAAGACCCTCTTTCCGGTCCCAGAGTATCTGCATTATCTGTTCTTCTGCCCTTGTTAGTTGCATGATACACAATTTTTAATTTAGGGCTAACGACGCACGGCACACGACACAAGGTAAAACCCCCTTCAGCCTTTCGCCCTTTGCCTTTAGCCTTATTTATCAATCCTTCAATACAAAGATATGACTATTTTTATAGTCATGCAAATATTTTTACGAAAAAATGACTATTTTTTTAGTCATTTATTAATTGCCTGATTTTATGTTGTTTAAAATACTATATAATGATTAAAAGAATACAAATCCATATTTTTAACCTTAATCTGCAGGAGGCATAGCCTTAGACTCAAACATGCTCAATTGCAGAAAAGCCTTTTTATTTACCACAAAGAACACTTAGAATTCTCAAAGGCCACAAAGTTAAATTGCTGTATTTCTGTTCTTTGTGTGCTCTGTGTCCCGTCCCGATAGCTATCGGGAGCTATCGGGATGCTTTGTGCCCTCTGTGGTTGAAATCGTACAACTCTGTTTCTCTATACTTTTCTAATTTAATTCTACTGGCTATCAAAATTTAAGTCAGCGTATTATCCTAAGGTTTATTATGAGGTAAAAACCTTTAAAGGAACTTCTATATTTGATTTTTTTATCTAATTTGCGTCAATAACCTTTTAATAATATAGAATATGAAAAAGTATATTTTATCCCTTGCAGCCAGCATCCTCTTATTAGTCACAGCCTGTTCTCAAAAACCAAATACTCTGACATCACAAGAGAAAAAGGACGGATGGGTACTTCTCTTTAACGGAAAAGATTTTACTGGCTGGCGTCAGTGCAACGGAACAGACATGCCAAAAAACTGGACAATTGAAGATAATGCCATGAAGGTATTTACAGGAGAAGGTAAAGAACCCGGACAGGGCGCTAACGGTGATATCCTCTATAACAAGATATTCAGTAATTTTGAATTATCAATTGACTGGAAAGCCGGGAAAATGGCTAACTCTGGCATTTTTTTCAATGTAAGGGAAGTCCCCGGTAAACCTATTTATTTTGCAGCACCTGAGGTACAGGTTCTTGATAACGTTGATGCTACCGACAACAAGGTAGCAAGTCACCTTGCCGGCTCTCTTTATGATATGATTGCTGCTGACCCGAAAACCGTTAATCCTGCCGGTGAATGGAATACTATTGTTATTAAGGTCCTGAATGGCAAAGTAACACATACACAGAATGGAGTTAAAGTTGTTGAATATGAACTCTGGACCCCTGCCTGGGATGAACTGGTACAAAACAGCAAATTCAAAACATTCCCGGGATTTATTGAAGGAATCTCAAAAGAAGGATATATCGGACTCCAGGATCACGGGTACACTGTATGGTTCAGGAATATCAAGATACGCGAACTCTGATCCTGAATAATTGGTGCGATTTTTGTTCCTAATTAAAAAACATGAAACCCGTAACCTAGTTACTAACCTAAATGGCATTCTAATGGCTTCAAAAATCAGGTATTTCAGAACCATGCTGATAGTTTTTTGCTTATCGCAAATGGCTGTATACGGCATCCCCCAGGATAACAAGGGCAATCCTATACCTCATTTCCTGTTTCCAAAGTTCAGGGAAGGAATTGTTGTAATGAAAGATGGTCAGAAATTCACTACCCTTATCAATTACAATATGGTAGAGGAGAAAATGATCACCGAACTCGAAGGAGTTTACAGATATTCTAAAAATCCACACAGCATTGAAAGAGTTATAATTGATGAAAGAACCTTTATACCATACGGAAATGCTTTTTATGAGATCATTACCAGCGGTGGAGTCACCCTGTTTCTTCAGAATAAAAGTATTTTAACTCCAAAAGGCAATGAAGTTGGTTACGGTGTAAAGAACAGGTCTGTGGGCCCGACTAAAACCCAGCGATTTGAACTTACACCGGTTACTCAACAGTATGGTGAAGTTTTTAACACTGAACTCCCGCAGAACGTTGAAGTTACTCCTGCCTCTGTATATTGGGCCAGTGATCATGACAAACTTGAAAAATTCAGTTCTGAAAGGCAATTCATTAAAATATTCCCTAAATATGAAAAAGAGCTCAGGGAATTCTTCAGAACAGAGAATATCAATATCAGAAAACGGGAAGATGTTATCAGGCTGGGTAATTTCTGTAATGAGATTATGAAATAACCGGAATCGGATACTTTAATTTTCCTGAAAGATAATAATAATCAAATCTGAAAAGACCTCAGGAATGAGCAATCATAACCGGCGCAGTTTCCTCAAAACAAATGCTGCATTAGGTCTGGGAGCATTCGCTTCCGGAATGGGTTTGACCCAATCATGTTCTGATAATAAAAAGGCTGACAAATCAGAAAATAATTCAGATGATCTTCTGGCAAAATACCAGGAATGCCTTGGCGGACCATTTCCCGATCAGCCACCACTTAATCCCGTACTCAGGGAAACAATAAGAAAAGATGGATATCGTATCGAATCTGTAACCTATGAAGTTCTACCGGGCGACAGAATTCCAGCTTTGATACTGATCCCGGATTCTGTTACTTCATCAAATCCGGCACCGGGAATAGCTGTCTGGCATCAGCATAACAGCGAATACCATCTGGGTAAATCAGAACCAGCAGGACTGGCAGGTAACCCGATGCATCATACAGCTGTAGCTCTTGCCAGGGAGGGATATGTCGTACTTTGTCCCGATTCACTCTGTTTCGAGGAGCGTCAGGATCCGACGGGAATCCTGAAGAGAGGGGAATATGAACGATTTGAGTTTCTGCGTGAAGTCGTAAGGGGACGCTCCCTCGCATGGAGAGATGTACTTGATATGAAAACATCAGTTACATACCTCAGCCAGCGACCCGAGGTCATCCCAAAAACACTTGGCTGCTACGGTCATTCAATGGGATCCACACATGCCTGGCTGTCCGGACCTCTTGACCCCAGGCTTAAATGTGTTATAGGCAACTGCTGTCTCCCTACATATGATGCTATTGAAGTAACTCATATCCTGCACTGCTTTCCAAATTTCGTTCCGGGCTGGAAACAATATGGCGATACTCCTGACATTGCTGCCCTGATTGCCCCCCGGGCACTTCATCTTAACTTCGGAGAAAATGATTCAGGAAGTCCGATTGAATTTGTAAAAGAGGGTTTAAAGAGAATTGCCTCTGTATATGAAAATGCAGGTAAACCTGAAAATTTTACATACTATATCGAACCAGGAGCAGAACATGTCTTGTCAGACAAGATGTGGCAACATGTTAAAGAGTGTTTTGCAAAACATCTGAAAGCGACCTGAAAAAGAAAAAGACTCTTAGGCAAAAGCACCAAAGGATTTTATGAAGCGTACTGTAACCGAACCGGGCCGATAGTCAATAAGGAGGTCTCATAAGTCGAAATCCATTAACCGCAAAGAGCGCTAAGAAACACGCAAAGCACGCAAAGTTCCGATAGCTTTCGGAATGACAAACATTGTTTTAACTTTGCGCTTACTTTGCGAACTCTGCGGTTAAATAGGACTTTGGATACATTCAATATCTAGGAACCTGCCTGCGGAGGTAGCAAAAAGAAGCCCTCCTGCGCCAAGGCTACGGAGGGCGGAGGTGGGTTGTACTGGATTCGAATGCTGACGCTGGCGGTCAGCATCCTGACCAGCCT
>CAYLYN010000044.1:4949-18417 GCA_964387565.1 uncultured Rikenellaceae bacterium
AAAAAACCACCATACTAATAATGGTGGCTCTTTAGTGGGTTGTACTGGATTCGAATGCTGACGCTGGCGGTCAGCATCCTGACCAGCCTGGCAAAGCCAGCCTGCGTCAGGACCAGTGGCAAAAAACCACCATACTAATAATGGTGGCTCTTTAGTGGGTTGTACTGGATTCGAACCAGTGGCCCCTACCCTGTCAAGGTAATGCTCTAAACCAACTGAGCTAACAACCCCTTAATAATCGTCAAAAATAATAAATTTCTGCAATCATTTCACTTACTCACATCTGATTCTTAATTTAGCATATTATTATAAAAACCACATAAATCTATTTAAATGGTATCACATGAAGTTGACTATAAGATCTTTGGCGATGATATACAGTTCGTCGAGATTGAACTTGATCCCAGGGAGACCGTCATTGCTGAGGCAGGGACAATGGTATATATGGAGCAGGCTATTACCTTCGAGGTGAAGATGGGTGATGGCTCATCTCCCGACCAGGGATTAATGGGCAAACTGTTTCAGGCCGGATCGCGAATCCTGACAGGTGAATCACTTTTTTTAACTCACTTCACAAATAACGGCTCAGGAAAAAGCAGGGTGGCATTTGCAGCACCATATCCCGGAACTATAATTCCGGTAGACCTCAGACAGATTGGAAACAGGCTGATAGTTCAGAAAGATGGTTTCCTGTGCGCTGCTTACGGTACGAAACTATCAATAACCCTTAACAAGAGGATAGGGGCCGGACTTGTTGGAGGAGAGGGATTTATTCTCCAGAAGCTTGAAGGTGATGGAAAAGCTTTCATCCATGCCGGCGGTACTGTCATAGAAAAACAGCTGAACAATGAAACCCTTAGGATTGATACCGGCTGCGTGGTTGCCTTTGAACCCACACTCGATTTTGATATCGAAACCACTGGTAGCCTTAAGTCAATGGTCTTCGGAGGAGAGGGGCTGTTCCTTGCAACAATGCGAGGTACCGGTAAAGTGTGGCTTCAGTCCATGCCTATAAGAAAACTGATACGGGCTCTGGCTCCTTTTGGCAGGAACAGGGGTAAGGAAGGAAGTTCAATTCTTGGAAGTTTCCTGGAATAATTATTTGTCCCTGCCCATCTTAAAAAGTAATCTAAACCGCAAAGAACGCTGAGGATTTCGCCAGATACGCAAAGATAATTTATTATAGATCTTGCCCTGGCGACCTTAGCTGTTAAGCGAAAAAGGACTTTCTTCAGCCAACTAATATGTCGCCTTCATGACCCACACATACTTTGATGGCGGATTGTTTCCAAGTTTTTCTGGTATAGTGATATTAAATCCTGTTTCAGTCTTGTTCCATTTGAGTGAAGTATCTGTCCCCAGCATTGTTATTTTCGCTCCTTTCGGCAGGAAAAATGAACTCATCCCGATCTGTAATGGCATTTTTTCTCCATCATCTGCCAGGTAATAAATATATATAGTTTTGTCTCCCTTTTTTGAGATGCAAACTTTTCCTTCCTTATATGGTGCCAGTGCCCGTGTTCCATAAATGGCTTCATTATTCACTTTCATCCATTTTCCAATATCTTCAAGCATTTTATATGCATCATCATGCCATTGCCCCTCTGGTCCGGGACCAATATTCAATAACAGATTCCCTCCCTTGATAACAATATCAACAAGCATATGAACAACCTCTGTACTGCTCATGTATTTTGCACCAGGCTTCCACGACCAGCTTTCGCCTGCAACAATACATGATTCCCAGGGATATGGCAGGGCATGTTCCGGTACCCTGTTTTCAGGCGTTAGATAATTCTGGTTCTTACCATAAACGGCCCTGTCAACAACAATCATCCCGGGCTGCTTTTCCCTTACTCTGGCTACCAGTTCATCCATCCTTATATCCTGGCTCTGTAGCCTTGCAAACTTATAATCAGGCGAAGTAATATGCCTTCTTATGTCTTCTTTGCTCATCTTCTGAACCTGGCCACCGTCGAGCCATAATATATCAAGTTTCCCGTAATCACCTCCGGTAAGCTCCATAATCTGGCCATGAGTGAACTGAACAAAATTCTCCCAGCGCTCCGGGTATTTTGAAATATCATAATTGGGATTCCTGTCAGGAGTTGCAAAATTGGGCCACCAGTAATATTCACTATGCCAATCGGGCTTGGAAAAATAGGCCCCGGCCCATAATCCCTCAGCCCTGAACGCATTGAATATTTCCTTTGCTATGTTTGCCTTTGGATTCGAATGAAAAGGCGTCTTCGGACTGGTTATCCTGTAGTCTGTCAGCTTTGTATCAAACATGCAGAATCCATCATGGTGTTTAGTTGTAAAAACAACATACTTCATTCCTGCATCTTTTGCTGCCTTTGCCCATCTTTCAGGATCAAAATCAACAGGATTGAAACTGGTCTGAAGGTTCTCATAATCTCTTTTATACTCAACATAATCCGGATTATTCCTTCTGCACCATGGTTCATCTTCTGAACATATTGACCATGATTCAACAATACCCCACTGGCTGTAAGTACCCCAGTGCATTAGCAATCCAAATTTCAGATCCTGCCACTCCTCAAGTTTTTTAAGTACCAGAGGATCTGTCTCCGGAACGTACCTCTCATCTTCCTGGGAGAAGAGAACAGATGAATTAAAAGTAAAAACGGATAACAGGACTATTAAAAGAATTCTGGTTTTCATATCTCCTGATTTTATGCGACTTCAATATATTTATTATATTAATAACCTGGCAATTAAACACAGAGGGCACTAAGGAACACAAGGGGCACAGAGAGATAATAATACTGATGCTTTTATGTGTTCTTGTATTTAAGAAAAATCAAATCCCGAAATATATGCCGGAGCATCGTAAAAGATCTCTTTCTCTTCATCTGACATATTGATAAACTTCACGTAAACCAGGCCCGGTTTGGCATTCAGCATCCTGTTGATCGGGCCCATTTTTACCATGGTTCTTATTTTATCATATAATTCGCTCCGGTCGTCAAGCCATGTCAGTCCGGTATTAAATCCCTCCCTTGCACATGCCGTTTCAAATAGATTTGCCAGGAGTTCTTCCCTGCCTGGTTTACAATATATCGAGTCAAATACAAGATATCTGAATTCTCCTGGTCTGAATAACCTTCTGAAATAGGGCATTTTAGGCAATATTTTCATCATCACCCATCCCCATACTCCAGGTATATCGTAAACTTTGTACGAAGTTGGTATAGCACATACACCTGCTATGATTTCATTTCCCTCTTTCAGTACATAATATTTGTCGTCATGAAATGAATAGTCTGTCGTAAAAAATGAATAATCTCTGTAAAAGCTGTTCAGAAGCTTTTCCATTTCCGGCCTGTCCTCATCTGTCATTAAAGATACCCTCGTGTCAGGTTCAGGCGAATAACGGCTGAATGCAACTGTCAGGAATGAACGGATATAATCATAACCTGCTTGATGTACAAGGTTTTTTGACCTTTCATTCATGCTTTCAAGGAAAGCATACATAATATGCTTATCACCCTCAAAGACCTCATCAAGTTCAAGAAGATGGGGCTTGCTGAATATTTCAAGGGTTTTCTGTTTGAAACTGTCATCTTTCTCATGCCTGATTACAGGACGGTTTCTTTTCCTCCAGTCCGGTGCTGACTGGTAGGTCGACTGAAATGCCAGGTATCTCAGATAAGATGAAGGATACCTCAGTCTCCCCTGGCCTGATATACGATAACATGAACCAACTGTTCCGGTTATCTGATTCTTTTTATAGAGAGAAACAAATCGTATTTTATCATTATATGCAGCTATGCGCGAAGCAATATTAGCCAGGGAAAATCTTAATCCTCCTTCTGAACCCTGTACGGCATGATTAAGAATATCAAGGATGCCTTCATTGGCATGATCAGATATTCTTACTTCAAGTCCCTGGAAAGTGAAAACTGGTCGGTCAAACATCTTATGCCGGCTCCGTTTTAGTTTGTTTTATTATCAAGACTTCCGAAAACTCTCTGCAGCAATGGTGTTATCCGGGCTGAAACATCCTTTCTTATCTTCAGTTCTTCTGTTTCAACCTTCAGGAAAATCCCGTCGAGCGCCCTTTTTGTAAGATAATCATTAAGATCGGTATTGACAGGTTTAAGATCAGCAAGCCGTCCGGCTACTGAATTGGCAAGAGTATTCCATTTACCGGTCAGTGCTGCCCATGAATCCATCGTAGATACATTGCCGACTATATCTTTCCCGGTGGATGCTTCAATTTTAGGCTTATATAATGAATAAAGCTCAGTATATGTTGTATTTTTAAGGTATGAGGTCGCAGCATTATCGGCTCCTTTCAGAATATTGAAAGCATCCTTTACGGTCATCTGCTTTATACTGTTTACAAATACCGGGGCAGCTTCCTTTGCAGCATCCTCTGCCGCCCTGTTTATCCTTAACACCACATCTTCAACAAGCTTGTCTCCCCCTGGTATTTTTGATATGTTGTCAACTATGATCTTTGCCTCATCAGGAAGAAGAATCTTAACTGCAGCATCACCATAGTATCCATTTTCAGCAGACAATATCCGGGAAGAGTTATTAGCTCCCGTTATCAGGGCCTCTTTAAGTCCGTTTGCTACTTCACCTTCGGTAAGTGGTGCGGGCACTGCTGTTTGCATGACAGTCATAAGCTCGGCACAAGCTGTTAATATAATAACAGCAGCTGCAGAAAACAATAAATTCCTCCTCATAATATATCTTAATCAGTTGATAAACTCAATTTCCTGAAAGAGTGCTGAGCAGAGCTTTTGAAATCACAAGGTCTTCGGGATTGGTGATTTTAATATTCTCCCTGTTACCTTCAACAAGATTGATTTTTTCGCCGGTACTCTCAAGCACAGTTGCATCATCTGTAAATTCAGGCTTATAATCCTGCCTGTAAGCTTTCTTCAGCAATTCAGCGTTAAAAACCTGCGGTGTCTGAATTTGCCGGACCAGTAACCTGTTAATTGGCTGATTACCGCCATCAGATACCATTCTTAGTGATTCAGCTACCGGTATTGCAGGGATGGCATTACCCAGCTTTTCAGCCGTCTCAAAACAATTCTTTATTGTATCAATGCTTACAAAAGGTCTTACACCGTCATGAACAGCCACAAGCCCTGGTATGCTGACAAACTCCAGTCCGTGCCTTACTGAAAAGAACCTGGCAGTACCTCCTTTGACAAGTGTCTGCGGAATTGAAAACTGATGCTTCTCCTGAAGATAAACCCAATGTCTTATCTGATCCTCCGGCAGTACTGTTATTATCTCTATCGTCTCATTGAAAGTTTTAAATCTCTCAATGGTGTGCATAAGCACAGGTCTGCCTTCCAGTTCAAGAAACTGCTTTGGCATTCCTGCTCCCATTCGTTTTCCGCTGCCTCCGGCAACAATTACAACGTATAACTGCATATTTCAGAATCTTTTTGTTTTCTGCTGACTCTACATGTTATGACCTCAAAGAATACAATACCTTAACAAAGTTACAATCAGGTTAATCTTTTGTATAGAGAAATCTCTTTATACTTCTTTTAGGTGTCTTTGCAAACTCTTCAGGATGTATTCTGAATTTTGTTACTGCCATAAATTCAGGAAGTCTGTCGTTTACTTCTTTCCTGATCTGATCAAGCATCGCAAGAAATTGCTCATCTGAAATTCCCTCTTTTTTGAGCATCTCATAATCGGGATAAACAAGAGCTACAAGTTTGTTGTCTTCCGGAACAACCAGAGATTCAACAATATAGTCTTTATTATTTATTATTGATTCGATCTCCTCAGGATATATGTTTTTTCCTGAAGGGCCCAGAATCATACTTTTGCTCCTTCCTTTTATATATATGTTGCCATCCTTATCAATTACCCCCAGATCACCTGTATGCATCCACCCCTTGCTGTCAATCATCTCACTTGTAGCTTTCTCATTCTTGTAATATCCAAGCATTACATTCTCTCCCCTGAGTATAATCTCACCTACAATTTTTTCAGGATCGGGGGAATCGATTGTTACTTCCAGGGTATCAACTGCCTTGCCTGAAGCTCCCAGCTTTGTTGTATCCCATGATCTGTAACTAATTAACGGACCACACTCAGTCATCCCGTATCCTACGGTAAACCTGAATCCTATTTTCCTGAAGAATTTTTCGGCATCGGCATTGAATGCAGCTCCTCCGATAACAACCTCTTTAAAACGTCCCCCGAAAGTTTCCTCAAGTTTTCCCCTGATTTTATTATGAAGAAGGATATTTACACCCGGAATTGCCAGCAGGGCTTTCATATGCGGCTTACTGATTACCGGCAGTAACTGCTTTTTATATATCTTCTCAATTACCAGGGGAACTGAAAGAATAAGTCGTGGTTTAATTTCTTTAAAAGCCTGGATCAGTATCTGAGGTGAAGGCGTTTTTGTAAGTATAGTTATATGGCATCCGAATGTGAAGGGAAACAAAAATTCAAATGCACATCCGTAAGTATGAGCGAGTGGCAGAAATGACACAACCGGATCGCCGGGTTCCAGTGGCATATTCTTCTGGGCAAATCTTACATTGCAGGCAAGACTGTTATGTGAAATCATTACACCTTTTGAGAATCCTGTAGTGCCTGAAGTATAGCTTATTACAGCAAGCTTATCATTTGAGATATCCGGAAATCTGATATCTTCCTTTGTCAGATTTTTATATTGGTTAGAGTAAATTTCATCAACCGAATTAAAACTATTCTTTACAGCATGAGTAATTGATTTTATCAGCCTGAAATCATCGAGTGACAGCACTCCGCCAATTGCAGGCATTTTTTCTGCATCAAGATTCTCAAAGATCTTATCGTCGGCAAAAAGTAATTTAGAATCGGAATGGTTTATAATATTTATATGATCTTCCGGTTTGAAATCCGGAAGGATTGGGACAATGACAGCTCCATAAGTAACAGTTGCCAGGTAGGTTATACACCAGTTTGCAGAGTTTCTGCCAACCATTGCAATCTTATCTCCCTCAACTAAGCCGGCTCCCTTAAAAAGTATGTGGAGTTTAAGTATTTTCTCGGCTATCCTCCTGTAGGAATACCCGGGTTCCTTGTAATTCGATAAAGCTTCAATATTCCAGTTTTGTCTGATGCTCTGTTCGATGTACCCGATAAGTCTTTCCTGGATCATAACTTTAGTTATTAAATTAAACAAAATACATAACCAGAAGTGCCACAATTGACAATGCATTCACTACTGTGAAGAAGTAATTGTATCCGTCTCTTTTTTTTGCAAACTGCCCCAGCTTTCTTGCAAAAATCCCTATTGTCGGAACAAAAAGAACCAGGAGGAATGCAAAAAACTCTATCCCGTAAAAAACTTTTTCCAGTCCTCCGTTCACAAGTGCTGCCATATAGATCAGAATAAGCAGGACCAGAAGGTAAAGAAGATAACTTCCTTTTAACATAAGGGTAGAGATAAGCCTTCGCTTATGAAGCTGATGAGGCTTTAAATAAGCATATGCCAGGGCAAAAACAATTATGATAAATACTATTCCAAGAATATGATTCAGTATCTGGTTAAAATTTGCCATGGCAAGAGGTATTAATTAGTTTCGCGTGACGACCAAACAAGAGAACTTGCGCCAAGTACAGCAGCATTCTGGGTACTCAGCTCCGAAGCAAGCAATTTTACCTTTCCCTTATATATGCTTAAAAGGTTTTCCTCCATGAACTCTTTTGCCGGTTCGAAGATCAGGTCCTCTGCCAGGGCAAGACCTCCGAAAAGAAATATTGCTTCAGGATTTGTATGGGCAACAACGTCAGCCAGCTTGAAACCGAGCATTCTTCCTGTATGCGTAAAGGCTCTCTTGGCAATATAATCACCTTTAACAGCCGCATCATGTATTATCTTGGCATCAAGTTCTTCAAAGCTGTACTTTCTTAACTCGCTGGGCTGCAATGAGTCTGCCATTATTTTAAGAAGCGATCTTTTAAGTCCTGTTGCAGAAACATATGTCTCAAGACAGCCTTTTCTGCCACAGCCGCAATCGCGGTTCGACGGACCAGGACGGATGGCAGTATGCCCTATCTCCCCTGCAAAACCATCATGACCATAGACCAGCTTGCCATCAACAACAAAACCACTTCCAAGTCCGGTACCAAGGGTAATAACGACAAAGTTTTTCATCCCTCTTGCGCCTCCGTATATCATTTCACCAACTGCAGCCGCATTGGCATCATTGGTTACGATTACGGGAAGATCTGTATGCCTGTTGAATATTTCGGCAAAGGGGACAACACCTTTAAACTGAAGATCAGCTGCATGTTCAATAGTGCCCTTGTTTATATTTCCCATCGGTGCCCCCACTCCGTAACCGATTATCTCTACTCCATTACCGAGCTTCTGGGCTGTGACCATTATCTTTTCATATAATGCCGCAATAAAAACCTCAATCTCGTCATAGTGGGTTGTCTTAATCGAATCATCGGCGAGGATCTTTCCATCCCTGTCAACAAAACCAAAAACAGTATTGGTTCCGCCAATATCAATACCTACTGCAACTTCAGTTTTTGCCATTCTTTTCTTTATAATATGTGTACTGTAATTCTTTATGCCATACTATCCTCCGAAATATTCATTCCCGACTTTACGTGCACGCACAGGTTTGTCGAGGTTTATTCCAAGTGCTATACCTGTCTCAACAAGCACATTCCATCCTGCTGCAAGCTGAACATATTCAGAATGTTCTCCTCCGTCAGGGATAATTATAGTAGGAAAAATCGTCTTTCTGGTTGAAATTGCAATTATGTTCATCCCGACTCCCTTAACCAGGCACTCACTAAACTTTTCCTGCTCTGACTCAAAAGGATCAATCCATATCAGGACTTCATTCTTGTCCATTACCTCTTCAATACCGTGTACGGCAAATGTTCCTTCAAGATATGCAGATTTCTTCCTGGTAATCTCATTTGTCTTCAGTGCGAGTTCTTCTGCAACACCATTATTACGTCCAGCAAAATAAATAATACTTGCATTCTTTATTATTCCCGTCACTGATGAGTCAATCTTTAAAGTGAGAGCTTCTTCAGTATTGTCAGCCAGCCTGCCCAGACCCTCCATCTTAACACCATGAAGTATCCTGAGAAGTGAATCATAAAAAAGTCCCTGCTCCACAACCGATTTTGTTGCGGCAACTGCATCTTCTTTACCGCATGAAAGAACATGTGTGGCATTTGCCAGTTCGCCAAGCTTGGTACCTTGGTTTGCAGTAAGTCCGAATATCGCATTGTGATTCTGTTTCTTAAGTAAAGTCACCAGCCTGATAACCTCCTTTGTCTGCCCTGAATTTGAAGCCGCAAAGAGAGCAAAATCATTAAGGTGATATTCCATTGCCTGGGTGCTTCCTTCGGTTACAACAGGCATTGCAAATGATTTCTGCAGTGATCTCTGTATTGCTCTTTTGGCAGGAAATATCCTGCTGCTTCCTTCGCCGGTCAGAAATAATCCTTTTTTTGCCCTTGCAGCTTCCGCAAATTCTGACACTGCTCCGGGATCAAACTTCCTGATTATACCTGGTGTTTCCATCATTTCCCTTACAAGGGCATATTTGCTGTACTTTTCTTCTTTTATATTCATGACTTTCAGATTTTATTGATGAGAAATTCTTTCAAATCATTCTGCACCTGCGGATCTTTTTGAAATCCTCCTCCGAGATGCTGCCAGTAAACCTCGGCATATTCAACTCCAGCCATTTTTCCATAGTTCTTATTGCCCTGGAGCACAAATCCAAAGAAATCATCCATTTTGTGCATATGCTTCATAAGGTCGATCTGTGAAACATGGTACCCGAGCATTTTCTTTTTTGTTTCGATAACTGAAGTCACATCAACATAAAAATGGGGAGGTACAATCTGGGAACCAAGCGGGTCAGAGAGTGTCAGAGGTGATGAATGATACAGTAATGGTGTAATCTCAACAGGAGGTTCCGGTACAGGTACTGTATCGAGTGATGACACCATGGCAGCTGCCTCAACAATATTACATGTTGTCCGGTGATCGGTATGATAATCATTCGGAAGATGTGTAAAGATGACACCGGCCCTTACTTTTCTTATAAGTGACAAAACCTTAAGCCTGAATTCTTTTGTGTCGAACAAAAAACCATCAACTCCACCCAGTGTGTAATACTCAGCATCAAGGACTGCTGCTGCTTTCTTTGCTTCTTCAAAACGGACCCTGGCTGTCTCTTCCATGTTCATGTTGCAACCACCAAGATCTCCGCCTGTCATTGTTGCTATTACAATTTTATATCCCTTATCCTTCAGAAGCTTTAGCGCTCCGGCATTCCATGCTTCAGCATCATCGGGATGTGCATTTATCGATAATGCGACTTTATTGAAAACTTTGGTCATAATATGTTTTTTTGGTTATTTCTCTTTGGCATATATCTTTTCCAGTCTGACAAATTCAGGTAAATCCCCTGCCAGAGGTTTCATATACTCTATAAATTTTGATGATACATGGTTGCCTGACTTGTTGAAATAATCGAGTGGCATCGGTTTTGCTGATACAGCAACTTCCCTGAGCGGAACCTTTCCAAATTCAATTTTATAAGGTTCGTTTGAAACTCTATTAATGCTTACCATAACTCCCGATTCTCCCTGTTCAGCAAGCTTAACAGCTTCAACACCGCACAGGTAGGCCTCTTCAAGATCTACCTCTGATGCCCTGACAAAATCGCTCATAATAAGCGATTCGGTTATCTGGAACTCACCACGGTACCCGAATTCATCAACTATCATCCGGTGCAGATTGGTTGCGACACTTGTACCACCCATAGCACCAAATTCGGTATTGTTGAATTTGTCCTTTATGGTAGATGCACTAACCGCTGAACCATCTTTATAAATTAATCCTTCACCGCATACTATAGAAACCCAGCCATATTCTTTAATGCACTTATCAACATCCTGGAGGAATACATTCCTGTCAAAATGAAATTCAGGACAATAGATAAGATGTGGCGCGTCATCCTCACTTTTCCTTGCCATAGCTGTCGCTGCTGCCAGCCAGCCGGCCTCCCTGCCAATAGTCTGATATATCACAAACTTATCCACTTTCTGCATATCGCGGGCCAGAACTCCGGCCTGGAGCACATTCAGGATATTTGACCGGGCTGCTGAAGCAAATCCCGGAGTGTGGTCGGTGCCAAACAGGTCATTATCAACGGTTTTGGGTATTCCTATGCCATGCAGCTCATACTTCTGCTCGCGGCAATATGCCTCCACACGGTGAATTGTATCCATGGTATCATTCCCGCCTATAAGGAAGAAATACCTGATATTATACTTCTTAAGGACACTCAGAATTACCGGGAAATCTTTGTCCTGGACTTTATGCCTTGAAGAGCCGAGTGCCGATGATGGTGTTTTACGCAATCCTTTTATAATCGCTGATGGCTGTTTTCCGAGGTCGAAAATCAGCTCCTGCATAAACCCTTCGATCCCGAAATTCATACCATAAATATTCTGAATAAAAGCCGACTTTAAAGCTTTCTCAATTACTCCGGCCAGGCTTGAATTGATGACAGAGGTTGGCCCGCCCGACTGTCCTATTAATGCATTCCCTTTAAGCATAGTGTGTTATTTCTTTTTTAAATATTAAACTTCTTTTCTTCAACCAGCACCTTTGCCCCCCTTCCCCCCTGAAGGGGGGTTTATTCTGAGTTGAAGTTATTGCTTTCTCTTTTTACCCTAATCAATTATTTTAGTTAAGTACTTGTTAAACATTTAATTATAAATAGAACGAGCATTTACCCCCCTTTAGGGGGGCAGGGGGGCTGAGCTATACAAACTTCAGCATTCCGAAATAGGAAGGCTGATGGTAATCGGGATTTTCAGTACCAACAGGATTCCAGGTTACATAGTGAGGTACAGATAGCATGTCGCCACACTTGTAAAAATTGGCCCTGAAAGTTTTTCCTTTAAGATCGCCAATGTTATGATGAAAGAAAACATCGACGGGTATGGCAACTGTTATAGTCCATTCGAAATGACCTTTTTTCTCCGCAACGGGATTTGTGCCTACCGATGTCTTCCTTCTTATCCTGGAAATCACTGCCGGATCAGCTCTTTTACTGTCAGCTCTTCCGGTACCTGTTCCAAGCAATATCGTTCCTATACCGTTAAATTCCAGGTTGTAATAGATCCCGTCATTTTCAGGTGAAACAAAAAACTCAACGCATGAATCCTCACAAACCATCTGGTTAGCTTCGGTTTTCTCAGCCTTGAAATACTCTTCAGTTATATAATATTTCAGAAGTATCTCTTTATCGGTATATGCAATTGCAAACTTAACATCAGGCATATAGGCATATCCTTTCCAGTTGAGAGTGCTGATACTGTGCTTTTCCTTCAGCCTGTCGAGGGCTGAAGATACTTCATCAATATCAGGAACAGGATCACTGAATTGTAACTTTTTAACTTCGGCAATATTCATTCAGAATCAGGTTTTGTTTTGTAAAAGTTCATCAAATTTACAACTATTTTTCTTACTCTTTACAGGCTATTGCTTCTTCAGCTCGTTCCAGGCGAGTGCAGCGGCACCAAGCACAGCTGCATTACTTTCAGGTATTCCGGATGGAAGTATTTTTACACTACCCTTGAATACAGGCATAACATTTTTGTCAACATATTCCCTGACAGGATTAAAGAGTATATCCCCCGCCTTTGTAAGACCCCCGAATAAAAATACAGCTTCAGGACTCGAAAATACAACAGAGTTAATAATTGCCAAACCCAGCATTTCTGCAGTATAGTTCATAGCTCTTTTTGCAACCGGATCATTTTTTGCAGCAGCTTCTGCAACTATCTTGGATGTAAGAGCTGAAGGAGCAACATTTCTCAGAGAACTCTCATTTTTAATCTCACTCAGCAACTGAAGAACTGTTCTCACAAGACCGGATGCTGAGGCATAAGTTTCGAGGCAGCCTTTTTTGCCGCAGCCACATTCACGTCCTCCCGGTACAACAGTGGTGTGCCCGAGTTCTCCGGCAAAAGCAGTATGTCCATATAAAACTTCACCATTTATTACAATTCCGCTGCCAAGACCTGTGCCCAGAGTTAAAACAATAAAATTCTTCATGTTTTTAGCGCCCCCGAATACCATCTCTCCAACTGCTGCTGCATTTGCGTCATTTGTGACAACCACCGGTACACCACTTCTCTTATTCATCATATCTGCCAGCGGGATGACACCTTTCCATGGCAGGTTTGGAGCAAGTTCAATTGTACCTTTGTAATAATGTGCATTGGGAGCACCTATTCCGATACCAATAAGATCGTGATCTGCTTTTTTAATTTTGTTTATTGCTTCAGACAGTGCAATGACAAAATCATTGATATCAGGATAATCTCTTGTAAATATCCTGCTCTCTGAAATGACTTTCCCGTTTATGTCTGCAAGACCAAATATTGTGTTTGTTCCGCCTATATCCACACC
>CAYLYN010000044.1:18517-25859 GCA_964387565.1 uncultured Rikenellaceae bacterium
CGAAGGGTTACTTCTTTATCGTCCGCAGCTTCATATCCTTCTCAAATTTTAGTCCCACATCCCAGTCCTGCTCAAGCTCAAATTTCAACTTTATCTCCAGTTCCTTCGGATAATAAGACACCGCTTCAGGGAGTCTCATTTTTGAATAATCTCCTGTTGTCCATTTACCATCTCCACTGGTATCGAAGATGGCCCTTGCCCTGTAAATACCTGGTTCAAGTAAGGGGAATTCAACCAGGCCATCCTCTTCTGTTTTTGCCTCCCTTACAACTGATTTTTCAGACTTGTCAAGTAGCTGGATTATCATTTTACCTTCACCATTCTTTATATTGAAAGAGAGTTTGCTGTATGAATCAGCTTGTTTCTGAGAGATCTTTATACCAATCGAATCGGAGCACTCTCCGTAATAATCTGTAAAGGCTCCTGAATCTGCAACAAAGAAATATTTCCTGTCGGGCAGTATTTCGAAATCAAGTAAATATTTAGTTGCTGTATGACTATCCCTTGTGAAGGTGAATGGCACTATCAAAGTATCCTTTTTGGTCAGATCATAAAGTCTTATCATTGACGTATCGGGGTCATGAAGGGGGGTTTCAGAACTGAATATTATAAGTTGCCCCGGTTTTGGAGCCCCGGCCGGCATGTTATTTACCACTTTAAGTCCGGTTTCGGGTTTTTTGACAGTTGCTGTTCTTGATGTTTTTGGAGGAATATATCTTAACTGTACAGTATCTCTCCTGATATCAACAACTCCGGCAGTATCAGTTGCCGGATAGCTGAGATAAGTTGTAACCTGACTATTATTATACAGGGCTGTATCGGTCAGCCAGACTATCATTGTGTCCCTGAGAATGCTGCGCTCAACCAGGTATGAGCTGCTGTCGGTATCGGGAATCGAAAAATTAAACTCCATGCTGTCAGGAGGCAGCGAGAGTACATATTCCAGTTTGAAACTTGTTTTTCTTTCTGATGACTTCAGATATCTGGCTGTGGGAGCCATGGTAAATAACATGAGTTTATTTTTACCTGACAATGGAATAGTATCACGCGGATTAATTTTCGACCCTGGCCTTGTATTACTTCTAACCTGTGGTTCTTTTAATACAATCACTGTATCTTTTTCAACCGGAAGCCAGTTACTGTCAGCAGTAACAGATATAGGTGAATCCAAAAAAGCAAATGCTTCATCATTAAGATTATACAATTTATTATTGTCGGCATCCTGAAGTGCAAACAGGTTATATATCCCCGGTCTTAC
Source organism: uncultured Rikenellaceae bacterium (assembly GCA_964387565.1). GTDB lineage: Bacteria > Bacteroidota > Bacteroidia > Bacteroidales > VadinHA17 > LD21. The sequence continues at coordinate 19,776 of CAYLYN010000044.1, forward strand.
ATTGTTAATCCGGAAATAACCGAAGTGATCTATAAGTGCTATGTAGTCAGGTAATAATTTTTTAACTGCAGAGTCAGCAAGCTCCCTGTACATCAGAACAAATAACTTTTCAGGCACTTCAAGGTTATCTGCATGGTAAACATTTCCTGTAACAGACAGGGAATCAAGAACTGAACCTGTTGAAAAGGCAAACTGATAATCCTCCAGAACATTTCCTTCATTTAAATCCTTGATTGCATCCTGGAAATTAAGACTATATGTTGTACTGTCCCTGAAATCCTCTTCAAATTCCGCAATAACAGTTTTGCCTTTAATCCATACTTTTGGCTTCTTCTTCGAGGGCGGAGAAACAATAAGATTTTCGTTGATATTATCAAGCGCTACATATTCATCAAGTGTGATTTCCACCTTATAACCTGAATATCCTGTTGCCCCTGCCACAGGAACAGTTTTAACTACAACCGGCGGTTCCCTGTCCCGTGGTCCTCCTGTAGGAGATCCTATTTTCGCACAGGACCAGATCAGAAATAATAACAGCATTAATATTGATAACCGGTTCACAAAATATTTACTCTTCAATTATTCAAGATTTAAATAGGACTTACAAACATACCATATTTTTTAGAGAAAAGACCAGATAAAAACACTGGAAAACTCTTACAGGTTCCATGTTTCAGGTCCGCTTCTGATAATTTTAAAACTACAACCCTCAACCTGTAACCCGCAACTAAAATATATTTCCTACCTTTGGCATCAACATTAAAAATTCAGTCATGCATTTTCAAATTGTTCCATGGGATGTGAATCCTGAAATATTCCGGGTTGGTGCTTTTGCAGTAAGATGGTATGGACTTCTTTTTGCCTCATCATTTTTTTTCGGGTATATCATAATGAATAAGATATTCAAAAATGAAAATCTTGGAGAGGCAGTCCTTGACAGGCTCACAATATACATGGCCATTGGAACAATTCTTGGTGCCAGGATCGGGCATTGCCTTTTCTATGAACCGGCATATTACCTGAAAAATCCTCTTGAAATACTTATGATATGGCACGGAGGACTGGCAAGTCATGGTGCTGCAGTAGGAATACTTACAGCTCTCTGGATGTTTGCAAAGAAAGAGAGAAAAGAGTATACCTGGATCCTCGACAGGATTGTGATTACCGTTGCGCTTGCAGGATTTTTTATCAGGATGGGTAATCTTATGAACTCAGAGATTTACGGGGTTGAAACAACGGTTCCATGGGGTTTCGTTTTTCTCAGAAACCACGAGGTAGCTCCGAAACATCCTACCCAGATATATGAAGCACTTGCCTACCTTGCAATATTTGTCCTGCTGTACAGACTCTACTGGTCAAAGAAGGGCGAACATTATCAGGGTCTGCTTATAAGCCTTTTTCTTGTCCTTGTATTTACAGCCCGGTTCTTTATTGAATTCCTCAAAGAGGACCAGGTAGCCTTTGAAGCTTCAATGAAAATTAACATGGGACAATGGCTCAGTATACCCTTCGTACTTGTGGGAATATGGGGTCTGTATAAAACCTTTCAGATCAGGAAGAAAGCTGTGATTAAACGATGATCAGTCCTTCTTCAGAATTCCATTGAACAGAACATCAAGAATTGCATTGAGCCGGCTCTCAATGTTTACCTCCTTCTTCTGCCAGAACAGAGGTACTTCCAGCCCTTTAAGTGTAGTCTGAATGGCAAGGGCGGTATATTCGCTGTTTGCAATTGCAAATACATTTCTTCTTGATCCATGATATAGTATCAGCCTGAGGATAGCAAGCTCCTCCCTGTCATATTTCTCCCTTATTGTCTCAATAAATTCGAAGTGATCGAGGTTCTTATCAAAGATGGCATTATAATAATTTGATAGTTTTTCGAACGCTTTCATCCTGACAAAAACATACTTTTTCATCTTATCAATTGGCGATTCGACTGATTTAATTGCCGTAGTCAGCTCATTTCTAAGGATATTGGCCTCGTTCAGCACTACTGCTTCAAATATCGCTTCCTTGCTCTCAAAGTAATAGTAAATTGAACTCTTACCCATTTTCAGGGCTTTGGCTATCTCATCCATTGTAGTTTTCCTGAATCCGTAGCGACTGAATATCTGCCCGGCAGTCAGTATAACCTTCCTTCTAAACTCCTCTTTATTAACCATATAGCAATAAGTAGTTTTAACCTCACTAAAAAACAAAGATAATAAATTTTTTGCGTTTGGTCAAGTTTTCGAACAAATCGGTCGATAATTCGAAAACTATTATCCTGACTGTCATTGCTTCCGGCCTTTAACTTAATACTATAGTAGATAATAGGTATGTGTACAAAAAGTTACCCCTCCTTTTGAAGGAGGGGTGGCTACGCGGAGCGGAGCCGGGGTGGTTGATTTTATTATCTTGAAAACGCATTATGTGTATACTTTAATACACAAATGGAAGTTACAGATAAGACCAATTAAATGTGAGTTTGGTATCCATGGCATAATGATTTGAATATAAATTTGTGTTCAGGTAGCTTGAATATCTGAAAAGTGAGACAAGAAAAGTATTGGATAAAATAAATGAATCTAAGGGATATACAAATCAACCACCCCGTTCCGCTCTGTTTCCAGAGCGGAACACCCCTCCTTCAAAAGGAGGGGAAACTAATTCCTATATTTCCTGCAATTAGCTATGCTTAGGTTGACTGCTATGCCTCCTGACCCACTGATGCCAGGTTACAAAACATATGTAGCATATTATTCCTATAATTTATTAATTTTAGCTTAATTTTAATTTCCAGGAAAAATATTTGTTGAAAATGAAGATCGGTGATAAACATTATCAGACCATTTGGCCGGATGATTCCGATCCTGCTGTTATAAAGGTCATTGATCAGCAAAAACTTCCTTTCTTCCTGGAAATTAAGGAACTCAGGTCAGTTGAAGATGTATTTAATGCCATCGACAGGATGACTGTAAGAGGAGCTCCCCTTATAGGAGCTGCAGCTGCTTACGGTATCTATCTTTCTACGCTTGAGATCACTTCCAGCACTAATCCTGTTTCACACATACGCAATGCCGCCAGGTATCTTGTTTCCTGCAGGCCTACTGCAGTAAACCTTGCCTGGGCTGTCGACTATGTTATGTCATATCTTAAAGATGGAATGTCTGTTGATGAACTGAGAGACAGCTCATTTAAAGCGGCCACTGAAATATGTGAGCTTGAAAAGGAAAACTGCCGGCAGATCGGGATTCATGGCTTACCGCTTATCGAAGAGATCAGCAGAAAAAAGAACGGCGAAACAGTGAACATTCTAACCCACTGCAATGCCGGATGGCTGGCCTGCATTGATTATGGTACAGCAACTGCACCAATTTATCTGGCCCATGACAAGGGCATAAAAGTACATGTATGGGTTGACGAGACACGCCCCAGGAACCAGGGCTCAAGACTCACTGCATGGGAGCTCGGGCAACACGGAGTGCCATATACTATCATTCCGGACAATTCCGGAGGTCACCTGATGCAGCATGGAATGGTCGATATGGTAATAGTCGGCAGCGACAGGACAACCAGGAAAGGCGACAGTGCAAACAAGACAGGAACATATCTTAAAGCCCTGGCGGCGCATGATAACAATATTCCCTTCTATTCAGCCGTTCCATCAACATCGATCGATTTCAGTATAAGCGACGGATTAAAGGAAGTGATAATAGAAGAGCGCGATCCTGAAGAAGTCCTGAAGATTGAAGGACTCCTCCACGGGAAAATAGAGGAGGTAAGACTTTGTCCCGAGGATGCAGGGGCAGCAAACTATGGATTTGATATTACTCCGGCTCGCCTTATAACAGGCATTATTACTGAAAAAGGTATTTGCAGTGCAGAAGAAAAAAGTATAAAAGAAATATTTCGGGATAAATTCAAATAAAATGCAGGGATTTGTAAAATTCAATTGCCACTGGAGCCAGTCGGGTCCGGTAATATCTGATGACCAATATGAAATAATCAATAACTGGCGCGATATCCTGTTTAATATGGATCTGATTGGAGCCTATGAGAACGGTGTCGGTTTCGGAAATATAAGTATGAGAATTAGTGGCACCAACCAGTTTGTGATAACAGGTTCGGCAACAGGTGAAATACCTGAACTCGAGCCAGGTCATTATGTTAAAGTAAACTCTTTCAATATTGACGATAATGCCGTACAATGTGTCGGACCACTTAAAGCCTCATCGGAATCGCTCACGCACGCGGCAATATATATGGCTGATCCGGGTGCAAATGCAGTTATACATGTTCACAGCATTGACCTCTGGAATGAACTGATCCATAAGGTCCCCACTACCAATCCATCAATGGATTACGGTACAATTGCGCTGGCAAAGGATATCTTCAGGCTTTTTATCGATTCCAATGTCATTGAAAAGAGGATCATAATAATGGCAGGCGACAGGGCCGGAATTCTGACATTTGGTCATGATATGGATGAGGCTGCAAATGTTCTCCTTTCATATATCAGAAAAGAGTAATGGTAAAAATCGGTATAATAGGCGGATCGGGGCTTGAAAATCCTGATATCCTCAGGTCTCCTGAAGAAAAAAACTTCGAAACTCCATATGGAATGCCCTCATCTCCACTTTTGTCGGGTAATCTGAACGGAAAGGACATTGTTATTCTTTCAAGGCATGGCAGGGACCATACGATACCACCCTCATCTGTAAATAACAGGGCCAACATACATGCGCTTAAGGAATCTGGCTGCACACATATTATTGCCACAACTGCATGCGGCAGTCTCAGGCATGAGATCGGTCGTGGCGACCTTGTTATTCCTGACCAGTTCATTGATTTCACCCGCCGGAGGGAATTGACTTTCTTCGATGAGTTCAAACCAGGGATAATGAACCATACTCCTATGGCTGATCCCTTCGATAAAGACCTGAGAAATCTTATTCTCTCCTCCGCAGCCTCACTTGGCCTGCCCGTTCATAAATCAGGTACAGTAATTACAATCGAGGGACCCCGTTTTTCAACAAGGGCAGAGTCAAAAATGTTCAGATTATGGGGAGCTGATATCATAAACATGTCGGTTGCACCGGAAGCAATTCTTGCAAATGAAATCGGTATTCCTTATGCGGCTGTTGCGATGAGTACTGATTATGACTCCTGGAAGGATGATGAAGCAGCTGTATCGTGGGAAGAGGTAATAGCAGTTTTCAATAAGAATGTACATAATGTTCTGAGACTGCTTATGAAAGTAATTGAGGATCTCAATAAAATATAGGGTCATTCTTTTATCCAAGTTCTTGCATAATTATTGATTATTGATTAATATTGCAGTCCGATTTTCAGGGCCCATAGCTCAGATGGTCCTGACGATCCTGACCGCAAGCGTCAGGATGTCAGGATGCTGACCGCAAGCGTCAGTATTAGCAGCACCTGACTCATAATCAGGGGGTCGCTGGTCCTGACGCAAAATGGCAAAGCCATTTGGGTCAGGATGCTGACCGCAAGCGTCAGCATTCGATCCGGATAGCATGGGTCAATAATTGGAGATAAATAAAACAGTAACAAGTCTGTAAAACTTGATAGTTCTTAAATATTTTCGGGCCCATAGCTCAGATGGTTAGCAGCACCTGACTCATAATCAGGGGGTCGCTGGTTCGATCCCAGCTGGGCCCACAACCAGGCAGCCGATTCCGGCTGCCTTTTTCATTTTTGCATGGAATAGAGGCTACGAAGCAGACCGGGTTTGTGTGCATAAGCCGGAAGGCTCTACCATATTACCTCAATCTAATACTGCTACCTTCAGGTAGCCAGAACAATCTACAGTTACTGAATCTATCTGATCTCAAGTTTAACTGAAATCCTTTCCCAGTAATTGGGAGCATAAACAAAAATATCATCCATGGTATACGGAACATTATCATAACCTGCATAGACGTGGATAAGATTTTCTGTATCAAAGCTTATGGTGGAGTACATTTCAACCTCTTCGCCTTTATCGGGCATTGTCACAGTTACAGCATTGTATTTATTGCTTCTTATCAGTGGCTGGCTGCCTCCGCACGGATACTCTTCAGATTGAGGCAGATCAGT
>CAYLYN010000045.1:0-11173 GCA_964387565.1 uncultured Rikenellaceae bacterium
GTCAATTTTATGAAGTAGGCGTAAGAAGCAGATTAACAGATATATGCATGTATTTATTTATTTAGTTAAATGAATTAAAACCATTGAATCTGATACTGATTCTTATTATTCATTCAGTTAGTCTGTCTGTTTAGGAAGAATTGGACTATATTTAAACCAGTCCTCAAAATATAAATAGCATATGAAAAGAAGGAATTTCATTCAAAACTCAACAGCTGCTGTGATTGGGCTGATGTTTTCAGATAGTTTACTGCAATTCAGAAATGAAGCAATAGCAGCTGTACCTGACCTTAAAATTACCGGAATTGAAACTGTACGTTTTAAGAATGCCCACTGGATGTGGATCAGGCTGCATACAAACGAAGGTATAACAGGCACAGGAGAAACTTACCCGTTTAATGAAGCAAACAGTGCAGTGATAAAGGACCTTGAATGGCATAGCTGGGCAGGTAAATTATTGGGAACAAATCCACTGGAAATTGAACAGACCTGGGCAAGAATATTCCGCCAGAATGCCTACCATGGTACAGGTGGTGCAGAAATGAGAGCTCTGTCAGCTATAAATATTGCCCAGTGGGATATAATGGGGCAGATTTGTAAAATGCCATTATACCAGCTTCTTGGTGGTTCATACAGCAAAAAGATAAGGGTTTATAATACTTATACTAATGGGCCTGCAAGGGCAATAAACGCTTGGACCCTGGAAAATGATATGGAAAAGATCGCTAAATTCCTGGTGGAAAATGGAATCAGGGCTATCAAGTTCTGCCCTTTTGATAAAGCTGCTGCCAGGAATAACGGAGAGTATATTTCTAAAAACGATATTGACCAGAGTCTTGACTGGATAAAAAGAGTCAGAGATTCAGTCGGCTACGACCTGGAAATCGGCTGTGAATTTCACAGCAACTGGAACCTTCCAAGCGCAGTCAGAATCGCACATGCCGTTGAACCATATGAGATATTGTTCCTTGAAGATATGCTTTTGCAGGATAATCTGCAGGCTTATGTTAATCTTGAACAGGAATCGAAGATTCCGCTGGTTATCAGTGAAAGACTGGCAACAAGATTTGGCTTCAGGGAGATGTTTGAAGCTAAAGCCGGATCAATTGCCATGTACGACCTTACATGGTGCGGAGGCATTTCAGAGGGAAAGAAGATATCAGACATGGCCAATACCTATTATATACCGACAATGATGCACACTTCAGGCGGTCCGATATTATGGTATTCTTCAACACATCTGGCAGCAGCAGTTACAAATCTGTTTTATGTAGAAAGTGTTTACCCGGAATGGCATGACAGAAATAAGCTCTATTTTGATAATGCTCCCCAGGTAGTGAATGGAATGGTCCTTCCTCCCGATCTGCCAGGACTGGGCCTGCAGTTTAAAAAAGGACTTTTCGAACAGAATGATGTTATAGTCGAAAAAATTGCTTGATTAATTTACTTTGAAATATAGATTTCTTAATTGTAACTCTCTTATGATCAGGTTAAGGTATTTTCTTTTCTGTGCTTTTATTTTCATATGCATTCCTCTTCTGGTTGTCAGCCAGTCAGTCATGCTTGAGCAGACACGTGTATCAGGAAAATATACGAAAGGAGAGAAGATAGAATATTTTTTTACTGGCCATGGCAATATCATTGATACAGTTCATATTACTGTTTTCAGGAATAATAAGGAGGAGATTGAAAAGAAGACAGTATTTATTGAAAATGAGAGACAGCTTCTCTTCAGCGGCTCATTCGATACTGCGTGTGCGGTGATGCTGCTTGCCAGGTACAGAGGAGGGATGGCAAGTCTTGGTTCTGTGGTTGAGCCCGGTCAGTTAATGCCTGGTTCGCCGGCCCCGGATGACTTCAGAGCTTTCTGGAAGCAGCAAAAAAAATCTTTGAATGCATTGCCATGGGATGTGAAGTCAACACCTGTAATAAATGAGACAATACCTGAAGGATTCATCTGCAGGGATATTGAAATCAATTGTCTGGGTCCGAAACCTGCAAGAGGATATTATGTGAAACCATCCGGAACTGAAGCGGGATCTGCACCTGCTGTTCTGCTCGTACATGCTGCTGGTGTAAAAGGATCATGGTGCAGATCGGAACCGTCGAATGCACTTAAATATGCAAAATATGGTGCTATATGCTTCGATCTGAATGCTCATGGAATGCTTAACGGACAATCTGAAGATTATTATGATCAGCTTGAGGAAGGTGAACTCAAGGATTACTGGATGATAGGTATCAAAAGCAGGGATGACTTCTATTTCAGGGGGATGTACCTTCGACTCTTGAGGGCAATTGAATTCCTGACAAGGCAGCCTGAGTGGGACAGAAAACGGATACTTGTAATTGGAGAAAGCCAGGGTGGGGGACAGGCTCTTGCAGCTGCAGGACTTGACAGCAGGGTTAGTGCCGTTGTTGCAATTGTTCCTGCAATGTGCGACTGGCTCGGGACATTTGCTGACAGGAGGGGAGGATGGCCGCAGATTGCTGAATCAGATTCAGCAAAGGAAAGGATAATGAAGACAATCCCTTATTTTGATGCTGCTAATCTGCTTTCAGGATCTAGAGCTGCAATTTTCTCAGAGATAGGTTTTGTAGATATGACATGTCCTCCGGCCTCTGTATATGCTGCACTAAACCAGTCGAAAGGCAAAAAGATAATTATCGGAGTGCCTTACAGGGCTCATCACCAGCCTGCTGCCGGAAGCGAGCTTGACAAGATATGGAATGAGACAGCATATAAATCCCGTACAGAGTTTATCGATAATTATCTCAAGTAGCATACTAATCCCGGACTTTCTTTGTGCACCGAAGCTTAGCGGAGGTGCAAGTCCGGGGCTTTTAAGACAACTAACAACCACAATAATGAAACAACACTTACTGTTGACACCTGTTATCCTGATAATGCTGCTGGCCTCCTGCAGCAGCACAGAGAACAAACCAGCAAACTCCGGAACTTCAGATCCTGCTCTTAAAATCCCTTATCTTCAAAAACAGGGCACCTCAGCACGAATTGTTGTTGACGGGAAACCTTTTCTTATGATATCAGGTGAATTGCATAATTCCACATGTGGCGGATTTGAATATATGAGACCTGTATGGAAAAAAATGGCTGATAAAAATCTCAATTCGGTAATTGCCACAGTATCATGGGAACTGGTTGAACCTGTCGAGGGAAAATTTGACTTTGCCCTTGTCGACAGTACAATTGACGGAGCCAGGAAGGCAGGACTAAAACTAGTACTTATCTGGTTTGGAAGCTGGAAAAATTCCGGATCTGTTTATATACCTTCATGGGTCAAAAAGGATTACAATAAATATCCAAGAGTGATTGATGAGGAGGGAAAGCCCCTGGAAATCCTTTCTACATTTGGCAAGGAATCGGAGAAGGCTGATGCAAAGGCATTTGCCGAACTTATGAAACACATCAGGGCCGTGGATTACGATCAAACTGTGATAATGATGCAGGTTGAGAATGAGATAGGTATTCTCGATATGCCGGGAAAAATTCCCGGGGCAGCCCGCCGTGATTTCAGTACTGCTGCCAATGAAGCCTACAAAGGAGAGGTGCCTGGCAAATTGATGGATTACCTGGTTGCTAACAAAGAGACACTCTTTCCGGAACTCAAAAAAGTCTGGTCATCAAATGGCTACAGGACTCATGGTTCATGGGAAGATGTCTTTGGTAAAAGTACTTTTAAGCCTGATCCAAAAGAGTGGCAGCATTACTCTTTTTACACGGAAGAGTTATTCATGGCCTGGAACTATGCAAGTTATGTCGGGAGTATTGCTGCTGCAGGGAAGCAGGAATATCCTTTGCCAATGTATGTAAACGCGTGGCTGAAGCAGCCAAATACGGCCTGGCCTGGTAAATACCCCTCCGGCGGTCCCTTGCCTCAGGTTATTGATATATGGAGAGCTGCCGCACCTTCAATCGATTTCATTGCTCCTGATATCTATATTGATGAATATACATGGACATGTGAAGAGTTCATGAGAAGTGGAAACCCTCTTTTTATTCCGGAGACAAGAGGAGGAGAGGTTGGTGCTGCAAGGGCTTTCTTTACTTTTGGAGAATACAGTGCAGGATGCTTCGCACCTTTTGGGATAGATAACCCGAGGTTTGAAAATAACGATCCTCTGGATCTTACCTATGGAGCTCTCAGGCAACTTGAACCCCTGATACTTGAACATCAGGGAATGGGTACAATGAGAGGCTTCCTCGTTGACAGCAAATTACCATCCTGCCGGAAAGAACTTGGGGATTATGTCATAGAAGCAAAACTTGCATCAGGAAAACTCCATACGTCAGGCGGACTGATAATCCAGACAGGTCCTGATGAGTTTGTGTGCACCGGCCGGTCACTCGATGTATTTTTTACATTAAAGGATGATTCTTTTCGGGTAGCCCTCGACATTGTTGATGAAGGGACATTTATCAATGGCACTTGGATCCCTGAGAGACGTCTTAACGGGGATGAAACACATGCAAGTACTTTTGATGGCGCGGGTCTGCGTTTGCCTGTGGACAGAATTTCTATACAGAAGGTTAGTCTTTATAAGTACAGGTAATCTGCAAATAAAAAGTTGGCAGTAGGCAATAGGCAGTTGGCAAACTTGAAATATTTAAATATGATTTCGGGGAACATATTTTTCGATATTTTCAACCATGTGATTTAACATCCGACCGACTTCCTCTGAATTTTCAAGCAATTCATTGTATTCCTTTTCCGAAATATATTTGCATGTTAATGCAAAATCCAGAGATACCTGAGTTTCTGTATTTTCCATATCAGCATCACTCATCTTGCTTGAAAAATGTTTTGGATATTGTCGCTTTCTATAACCTTCACCAATTGCTCTGCATACTGCCCTTGATGATCTTCTTATCTGGTCTGTCAATTCATATTTCTCCTCAACCGGGAATTTCTTGGTAATTTCAAAGATTTTCATGGCAAAATCAAATGCTTTTTGATAAACCTTTAATTCTCTGAAACTTCCTGCCATAATAATAAATTAGTTAAAATTGCCAACTGCTATTTGCCAACTGCTAACTGCCAACTGCCAACTTACAGACTATCCCTCCGCTATCACCCTCTCAACAAGTCCCTTCATATAACCAATTGAGAATGCTGAGCCTACATGCGGATAAACCATTGAAGGAATATGATCAGCTATTATCACACCGTTGAAGTCAACCTCTTTGAGTGCCTTAAGAATCTGATACATGTCGGCATAACCCTCATCAAGGAAGGTTTCGGTAAAGTGTGGCATCGGCTGGTTCACATTCCTGAAATGTACTTTGAATATTTTTTTCTGAGCGCCGAAATACCTTATTGTTTCTATCACATCCTTTCCCATCATGGTTCCGCCTTCAAGCCAGCAGCCTACACAAAGGCACATACCGACGTTAGGACTATCAGCTATTTCAAGGGCTCTTTTGTAACCATCAAAGTTGCCGAAAATGCAGCGTGGTATTCCTCCAAGTTCCACTGCAGGAGGATCATCAGGATGAATTCCTATATTGACATTCTGTTCTTCAGCAACAGCCGCTGCTTTTTTAATAAAGTATTCATAATTTGCCCACAGCTCATCCGTTGAATATTTTCTTCCATGAGTAAGCGGCGCTTCATAAGTCACACCGTGCCAGTAACCCTTGTCAGCTTTGTTCAGATCGAATGCTCTGGCTTTTGATTCTCCTCTTCCTTTCTCAGGTTCAGTACTCCATATACCATTTGCCATATGTGCATATGTCGTGTACCCGATACCTGCTTTTGAAAGATTTCTCAGGTGAGCCAGGTATTCCTCTATTTTCTCATCCCTTCCGGGTAATCCCAGTGTTATCTTATCCTGGTTGTGTACATCCCAGTTGCCGAAGCCATATACCTTTATTCCTGCTGCCTCGTATAGCTCACGCCTGCTGTTATAATATTCATAACCGGCTTTTTTTGCATCGGTCCACAAAACTACATGATCAACTCCAAGCTGCTGAATGAAACTTACATCCTCCGGAGCTGGTTCTGCAGGGGCCTGGTAAGCTATCTTGATGTAAGGTTCCTGCTTCGGATTGAAAGCAGGATCCTTAATAAGAGCTGCCTCTTTCTTAACAGGATCGGAAACTGTTGTTTTACAGGAGCTGAGACCTGCGATTGACATCGCTGCAAGCGCTCCTCCTTTTTTGATGAATTCTCTTCTGTTGTCTTTCATATAGGTTTATTTTCAGGTTTTAGTTCTGATGTTATTGGCTGCTACCGAGAGGGATGCAATATCACCTATTGTCTCTTCAAGTTCAGCAGGTACAATCCTGCAAACTTTCCGGGCGGGAGGAAGCGATTCTTCATCAATTGCCTTTTGCATAGCTTCTGTTAATAAATCGGCTGACCTTACAAAAATGCTTCCAAGTACAATGCACTCCGGATTGAGGATGTCAATAATAACTGATAATCCTTTACCCAGATATGTCCCGCAATCTTCAAATATTTTTTTTGCCAGCATATCACCTCTTTTAGCTGCTTCAGCAACAGATTGTGCCGAAATGTTCTGTAGTTCGCTGATAGAATTACAGAATGAGACTTTCTCCCCCATCTGCAGCTTTTCAAGAGCCATTGTCCGGGCCAGCTGGGCAATCCCGCCACCGCTGCAGAATCCTTCAAATGACCCGGATTTTCCATATCCTACAGGCCCCATCCTGTCTAACCGGATATGACCAACCTCACCGGCATTGTCATTTGTTCCTGAATATAACTTTCCGTCGAGTATCAGTCCGGCACCCATTCCGGTACCAAAGGTCAGGAATACCATGTTCCTGGTACCCCTGCCTGCTCCGAATTTCCACTCTGCAAGTGCGCATGCGTTGGCATCATTCTGGATCGAAACAGGTAGCAGGAATTCTTTTTCAAAAAAATCATTTATATGAACTTCATCCCACCCAGGCAGATTTGGTGGTGATAATATTATTCCTTCTATGCTGTCAAGTGGTCCGCCGCAGGATATGCCAATTGAAGCAATATCATTATTTGTGAGGCTGTTTTTTTTAAGAAGGTCATAAATCCCGTTTACGAACTGTTGCAGCATTTTGTCTGGAGTACGATATTCAGAGGTTACATAACCTGTTTTGTCAGTTACAGCAATCATTCCGTCATCATTCAGCCTGCCGAGGATGACAGCACATTTTGTTCCTCCGATGTCAATACCAATAAGATTCATTTTTGTCTGTTTTGAATAGTTTCAGGTATATTCCCGGAATTTGCTTTTTCACTTCTGTATCCCAGACTTTTCATCCGTTCTTCAAGTCCTGGATATACTCTGATTGCATTCTTATAGTAAATCTTTTCAAGTACTTCCTCAGGAAGTCCGAGACCTTTAGTTTCCTTATTTCCGAAATAACTGCCATTTACAATCTCGTTGCTTTCAAGTATCATAAATGATTTTGCATACCTTTCGGCCACTCCTGATATTTCATTATCATTCAGTTTGCCAATATCAGTTCCGAAGAGTATTCTGTCAGAGAATTCTATAAAAAGGTTTCTGAGATTATCGTAATTTACGAGATTATAATACTGATCTGTGGCTGCCAGATCGACATAAAAGTTCGGATAAGTTTTAAAGAGGTATCTCAGGAAATCGAGCTGGGCATCCTGGCATACAAGCCAGCAACCATGAGCTGCAACTATGACAAGATTTTGATGGCGTTGAAGGACTCTTTCGATACCAACCTGCATTCGCCAGAATTCAACAGGATCAGCACACCACTTTCCCCTGTCACTAAAAGGTCCGTTTGGATCTGCGATATGAATAGATGCTCCTACCATACCTGCCTTTTCCATTGCAGCCAGGACAGGCTCGTTTGCAGGATCATCAAAGTACTTTATTCCATCCTCTCCGGGCTTGAGCCTGCGCCAGTAGGGTGCAAACCACATTTTATAACCAGCAAATCCCATGCTATGGTATTTCTTTATATCTGCCGGTTTGTAACTCAGTCCTCGTTGCGGGGCATAATCGCTGATACATGTCACAATTCTCTTATTACTGATGAGGTTTACCGAATCGAAACTCCTTTCGCCACCGAGACTTATCCACATAGCCAGATCAATATTATAAGTGGCTCTGAGCGTGTCGCTCATTCTAAGATAATTGGCAATAGCTCCAAAATTCGCATTGCTTTGAAATTCAGACTTTTTAGCCGTGGGATCTGAATTCCGGACTTCACCAGAAGGAATGGAGTGAGGATGAGCATGTACATCTATTCTCGGGATGTGAGGATATTTTGTTTTGTATTGTGCATTTAATCCTGCTGATAAAAACAGAATTATTAATAACTGGATCAATATTTTCTTTTTCATCTCTCAGGGTTGAAATATTATATTATCAGTAAAATCATTTATTTTAAAGTTGGCATCAGCTGTAGATCTGAGTGGTTTATTACCGATTGTGCAATTCTGAAAAATGATGTTTTCAACCATATTCTCATTTGAAAAACCGCTGATTACAAATGGCTTATCAGGATTTTCCCAGCTTATGTTCTTCAATATCACATTTTTTATATGACCCGGCGGATCCTCACCGTAAAGAGTACCATCAGTCACTATCAGCTCAAGGTTTTTGAATTCCACCTGTTCTTCAATTCTGATATCCTCGAACAGAATATTCTGTACCACGGCAGGTCCGTCGCATACAATGCTGAAACCCGAATGTCCTTCAGTTCTTCCGCCTCCCCTGGCATAAAGAATATCACAATTCTTTACCATCACGTTCTGTACAGGTCCCCCATTAAGCTCAAATCCGAGTGTTACTCCATCGCTGCACGACCAGCCCACCATTACACAGTTTGTAACACTCACAGAATCGACACTCAGGCTATGATCCATCGACTTTATTGCAACACAGTCATCACGGCATCGCATGAAGCAATTATCAATTGTGAAGTTCTTTGAGGAAACAGGATTAATACCATCGAGTCCCCATATTCCTTCATAGCCGAATACCTTAACGTTACGGTAACTGCTGTAATGGCAATCGGTAAGGGTATTTGTCCAGCCTTTCGTATTCCTGATGAAAATATCACTTACATTCAGGTTGTGAGTACCTGATATCCTTACATTCCCCTGGAGCATTCCCCTGCCTCTTATTGTAACATTTTCCAGATCTTTCCCTGTTATGTTGGCATAAACAATTGCACCAGCGGCAATATATACTGTCTGATTACTCTCCAGTTCTATCTTTCCCGGATTATGTTCTCCCGGGCCGTAATATTTCACTCCCGGCATACCTTCCTCAAGGGGATTTTCTTCCGGTGCATCTGCAAAAACTGCCAGATGCGGAAGATCATTGATTTCAATATAAAGTTTCTGGGGAGAGTCAATGCTGAAAATCAGCTCATTGCCGATTACTTTTGCGGATATGTTTCTGCTTTTGGGTCTGATCAGGTATTTCTCAATCTTGTCACTTGCTGTTATTTTGATTTTTATCTTTCCTGAGAAAGAGAATCCTGCAGCATCCATATCCTCCATCCTTCTGCCGCCGTACAGGCCTGTAGTATAGTTAAATGTGTCAAGTTTACTGGCAATCCTTTCAACCCACACCTGCTTATTATTTACAGTCATTGATAGATCAGGACTGGTTTGAAGTCCCGGAGGTACAGGATATGTAATTATTGTTGTGCAGCTGCTATTAACTATTATCCATATAATGCTGATTATTATAACAAGTGCTTTTGATTTTAAAAAGAGCTGCTTCATGGCTATAGATTTTATGAGACTAAATCTTCACGGATAGGGCTGAAGCTGTCTACCAGCCTCACATCCTTTGATAAGGTTTTTATGCAGTGGTTTACTCCTGATGGAATCGTTATAAGATCCCCTTTTTTAAGATGACTTTCTTTATCATTTATAATGAAGAGCAGTTCCCCTTCAGCAACATATGTTATCTGTTCGTGGGGATGAGAGTGGAAGGGATCAGGTTCTGTCATAGGGCCATTGGAAAAATCCCATATCACAACCATCACATTATCAAGATGCACAACAGTCCTTTTTCGACTGTCTGATATCCTCTTTTCTTTTACTTCTCCTTTCATAATTGAATACCATTAATCATCAGCCTTCATTTTAAAAATCAATCATTGCTTTCATAACTCCGTCACCATATGCAGCAACAAGGTCGAAGGCTTCTTTTGTTTTGCTGAAAGGGTAACGATGTGTGATCATATTATCAATTCTTATAATATTCTTTTCCATCATCGTCAGGGCTGTATCCACACAATCTACCTGCCTCCTGATAAACTGGAGGGATATCTCTTTCCGCCTTGTCTTTTCCACATTTACCGACCAGTAGCTGAATTCAGGGATACCTACCACTATAAGCCTTCCACCCGGTTTCAGTATTTCAATTGCCTGGTCCATCGCTTCCTGCTGACCGCAGCATTCAAATACTACATCCATCCCGGTTTTTTCCTGGTCTATTATTTTTAAAACAATATCTTCATTATCAGGGTTTCCTGTAAGTTCAGCTCCTTCTTTCTCTGCTATTGCCAGCCTGCGGTCAATCTTATCGGTGATAAAAAATGAATCAGCACCTTCTGCTTTTGCTGCAAGCATTACGCTCATTCCAATCGGACCGTATCCAAGGATACCTACCTTTTTGTCCTGAACACCTCCTGATTTTTTTACTGAATAAACACCAATAGCAAGAGGTTCTGAAATAGATCCATGATCAGTTTCCAGACCTCCTTTTAATGGGAAACATGACTCTTCAGGCATTACAATATATTCTGTCAGACAACCTTCAGCCTGTCCTGGGCATCCCAGGAATCTCAGATTACGGCATGTATGATGCCTGCCTGAAAGGCACTGATCACATTCCCAGCAAGGCATTGCCGGTTCAATTGCTATTGATTCTCCCGGTCTTACTCTCCTGACTTCTGATCCTACCTCCACTACAACTCCGGCTCCTTCATGACCCACCGCAAATGGATATTTAACTACCTGTGAACCAATCTGTCCCTGTGTATAGTAGTGAATGTCTGATCCGCAAATGCCTACAACAGACATCCGGATCTTAACATCATTTTTGTTTATAAGTTGTGGTTCAGGGATTTCCTGCATCTCCATCTGCCTGATCCCAGTAAGCATCATTGCTTTCATATGCATCCTCCATTTTCCCAAACTTACAAAAA
>CAYLYN010000045.1:11273-18608 GCA_964387565.1 uncultured Rikenellaceae bacterium
CCAGTAAGCATCATTGCTTTCATATGCATCCTCCATTTTCCCAAACTTACAAAAAACTTCACATTTTCTCTTTCTCTGTGAGCTTTGTGTTGATACTTTGTGCCCTCTGTGGTTAAAACTGTTATTTTTGTGAGGAATAGGATTGGTAAATTATGAGAATACAAAAGGAAGATACGTTGGCAGTTATTGTTGACATACAGGAAAGGTTGCTGCCTCATAT
Source organism: uncultured Rikenellaceae bacterium (assembly GCA_964387565.1). GTDB lineage: Bacteria > Bacteroidota > Bacteroidia > Bacteroidales > VadinHA17 > LD21. The sequence continues at coordinate 11,494 of CAYLYN010000045.1, forward strand.
TTTTAATTGGGAGCAGACACTTCAGAATTGCCTGAAGCTTATTGACGGTTTACAGGTACTGTCAGTTCCTGTTTTAACAACGCAGCAATATACCAAAGGTCTGGGACCAACTGATGCTTCAATAACAAATAAGATCGCAGAGTTCAGCTATATTGAAAAGAACACATTCAGCTGTTATGAAGAGCCGGTTTTTAAGGAAAAGCTGTTGAACCTTGGGAAAAAGAATATAGTCCTGTGCGGAATTGAGTCGCATGTCTGTGTACTGCAGACCTGCCTTGATCTTCTTGATGAAGGTTATTTACCGGTTATTGTGGAAGACTGTATCTCCTCAAGAAAGCTCTCTGATAAGGTCACAGCGGTTGAAAGGATGCGCCAGGAAGGGGCAAGGATAAGCACGCTTGAAAGCATTCTTTTTGAACTTACCAGGTGTGCAGGAACTGAGACATTTAAGCAAATATCGAAATTAGTCAAGTAATATTTAATGAGAAAAATTTTCGGAATAGGAGAGACGGTCCTGGACATAATTTTCAAGGGAGGACAACCTCAGGCTGCCAAAGCAGGTGGTTCTGTGCTGAACAGTGTGGTATCAATGGGAAGGATTGGATTGCCGGTCTCATTTATAAGTGAATACGGCGTTGACGATGTAGGAGAGCTTATTGATGATTTTCTGGACAGCAACGGGGTGGATACTTCTACCGTACATCGGTTTCAGGACGGAAGCACTTCACTTGCTCTTGCATTCCTTGATGAAAAGAACGATGCACATTATTCTTTCTACAAGGATTTCCCGGGTAAACGGCTTGATATTGAGTTTCCGTTGCTTAATAATGAGGACATACTTCAATACGGGTCATTCTATGCAATATGGCCGGAAATAAGAGGAAAGATCAGAAAGTTCGTACAGGCATCCCACGACAACGGGGCACTGGTTGTATATGATCCTAACTTCAGAAAATCTCATCTTGACGAGCTCACATCACTTAAACCTCTTATTATTGAGAATATGAGAATGTCAAGCATGATAAGAGGATCAGATGAGGATTTTATGAATATTTTCAGGGTTAACAATGCCGACGAGGCCTGGGAAGTGGTCAAAAATTATTGCATGTGCCTTGTATATACTTCAAATACTGACGGAGTATATGTCAGGACGAACGCTTTCTCAGGAAAATTTCCGGTAAGGAGTATCATACCTGTCAGTACAATCGGCGCAGGTGATAATTTCAATGCCGGGATGATCACCTCAATTTACAGGAATAATATCAGTAAGAATCAGTTATATAAAATGGGGCTTGAGGAATGGACAACTGTAATAGAAATGGCAGTTGAATTTGCCACCCATGTTTGTCTCAGCTATGAGAACTATATTTCTGAAGAGTTTGCTAAATCGGTTTAGCGATAGCCATAAAGCTGGCGGCATCCCGATAGCAATGTATTTCTTCAGAATTCATGTAATAAATCTTTTAAAATGCTTTTAAATCTGTTTTCTTGTATTTTTAATTCAATCAACCCCCTTCCCAGCCTTCCCCCAAGGGGGAAGGTGTAAAATTCTTTCCCCCCTTGGGGGGAAATTAAAAAGGGGGGTATATAATGATACAGAAAGCATATTATGTGTTACTATAATTGTGAAGTATTACATAGCTATCGGGACGGCGCCAGCAGGATAATAATAACGTACTACTCAAGCTGGCGCGGTACCGACAGCTATCGGTATGTGATCCGTGCCATTTAAATTAAATAGAAAATTTATATTATCAACAAATTTTAAAAAGGCTTTCAATAATAACTGTCGGAGTGTATCTTTGTTAGATGCCCGGTGACCAGGTTTTAATCAAAGCAACATAATATCCTTATGTCCGAGATACAGAAGTATGTTGAAACACCGCTGATGAAGCAGTACTACAACATCAAGACCAAGCATCCTGATGCTATACTTCTGTTCAGGGTGGGCGATTTCTATGAAACCTTCGGAGAGGATGCTATAAAGACATCTGAGATACTGGGGATCACCCTTACACGAAGGGCCAATGGATCGGCCCAGTTTGTTGAGCTTGCAGGTTTCCCGTACCATGCACTTGATACTTATCTTCCCAGGCTGGTCAGGGCCGGACAGAGAGTAGCTATATGCGAACAGCTCGAAGATCCGAAACTCACAAAAAAAATTGTGAAAAGGGGGATCATTGAACTGGTGACCCCGGGTGTTTCACTCAATGAGAATGTCCTTAATCATAAGGAAAATAATTTCCTTGCAGCTGTACATATTGATAAGAAAATTGCAGGGGTGGCATTTCTCGATATCTCCACAGGTGAATTCCTTACATCGGAGGGTACCATTGAATATATTGATCAGATGCTGAGTAATTTCCAGCCTAAGGAGGTGCTTTTCGAGAAGGGAAGAAGAGAGCTTTTTAATGAATATTTCGGCTCAAAATATTATACATTTAAACTCGACGACTGGATCTTCACACAGGAGGCTGCCAGTGACCGCCTGCTCAAACAGTTCGAGACCAGTTCCCTGAAGGGATACGGGGTGCATAATCTCTCATTCGGTATCATAGCTGCAGGCGCAATACTCTATTATCTTGATATAACACAGCATGAGCAGCTTGGACATATTACCAGCTTATCAAGGATAGAAGAGAACAGGTATGTATGGCTTGATAAGTTTACTATAAGGAACCTGGAGCTTTTCAGCTCACCATATGAAGGAGCCAGAACACTTATTGATATTCTTGACCAGACAATCTCACCAATGGGAGGCCGACTGCTTAAAAGATGGTTATCCCTTCCTCTCAAAGATATACAACCGGTTAATGAGAGACATGATATTGTTCAGTACCTGTTCGATAATAAAGAATTTACTGATGAGATATCAGAGTATCTGAAGCAGATAGGCGATCTTGAAAGAATGATCTCAAAAGTTGCCGTAAGCAGAATAAATGCAAGGGAAGTTGTGCAACTGAAAAGAGCACTGAAAGCAATTGAACCGCTAAAGGAGAAATGTGCCCTGAGCGACTGTCTTCCTCTCGTAATGATAGCGGAGCAGCTTAATCCCTGTACTACAATCGCTGAAAAGATAGAGAGGGAGCTTAATCCTGATCCCCCGGCTCTGTTAAGCAGGGGGAACGTCATCGCAGAAGGGGTATCTGAAGAACTTGATGATCTGAGGAGAATACTTTATAAAGGTAAAGACTACCTTGAAGAGCTTCAGAAGAGAGAGATAGAACGGACAGGAATTACCTCGCTAAAAGTAAGTTTCAACAATGTATTCGGTTATTATATTGAGGTAAGAAATACGCACAAAGATAAGGTTCCATCTGACTGGATCAGGAAACAGACTCTTGTCAGTGCTGAACGATATATAACCGGGGAGCTCAAGGAGTACGAAGGCAAAATCCTGGGGGCAGAGGAGAAAATAATTGCTCTTGAAACAAAGCTGTATAATGATCTTGTAATGGCACTCCTCGAGTATATACCTCCTGTGCAGCTAAATGCCTCGGTTGTTGCACGACTCGACTGTCTGCAGTCATTCGCAGCCGTATCTTCGGCGAATAGCTATGTCAGGCCTCTTCTTGATGAGACAAAAAAACTTGAGATTACGGGAGGACGTCATCCGGTAATTGAAAGACAGCTTCCGGCAGGAAAATCATATGTGCCAAATGATGTTTTTCTTGATACTGAGGATCAGCAGATAATAATACTCACAGGTCCTAATATGTCAGGTAAATCTGCCCTTCTGAGACAAACAGCACTGATAGTATTAATGGCTCAGGCAGGTTGTTTTGTACCGGCTGAGTCAGCCAGGATAGGGATGGTTGATAAGATCTTCACACGTGTCGGAGCATCAGATAACATAAGTCTTGGCGAATCTACCTTTATGGTTGAGATGAATGAAACAGCCAGCATTCTTAATAATCTCTCCGACCGCAGTCTTATTCTCCTCGATGAAATTGGACGAGGCACCAGCACTTATGACGGGATCTCGATTGCCTGGGCAATGGTTGAATATCTTCACGAGAATAAGATGAGGGCCAAAACCTTATTTGCAACGCATTACCATGAGCTGAACGAGATGGAAAGCTCATTTGCAAGAGTGAAGAACTTCAATGTATCAATAAAGGAACTTAACAACAAAGTTATTTTCCTGAGAAAAATAAAAAGAGGAGGAAGCGAGCACAGTTTTGGTATCCATGTGGCAAGAATGGCAGGTATGCCCAGAAGTGTTGTCAGCAGGGCCGACGAGATACTGAAGGAACTTGAACAGAGTCACGAAAAGCAGGAACTGGCAAAGCCTATTGCCGGTCTTGCAGATCACAGGGAGGGTATGCAGCTAAGCTTTTTTCAGCTTGATGATCCTGTTCTCAGGCAGATCAGGGATGAAATAATCGGAATTGATATTGACAACCTGACGCCTGTCGAGGCCTTAAATAAACTTTATAATATTAAGAAACACCTTAAATAATATCTTACTTTAGAAATTATAAAAACCTCTTTATCATGAGTACTATACGAAATCTACTTATTGCATTATCAGGAGCAGTGATACTTATGCTTACCGGATGTATATCAGAAACTCTGACTTCTCCTGTAAAGCAGGTAAAACTTACCGATTTTGAACTTCAGTCATCATTTCTTGTCGCTTCAACAGGGGAGGAAATATCGAATCCTGATTATAAGTCGAATATTTACTGGTTTCCGGTTCAGGTTCCATCAACTGTACTGACCGGCCTTGTCGCAAATAACGTTTATCCTGATCCATACCAGGGCATGAATAATATGTTTATCCCTGATGCTTCAGATGAATTCAATAAAAAGTACGACCTGGAGCAGTTCAGCCATATTCCGAATCTGCCAAATCCATGGAGCAGACCATACTGGTACAGGAGTGTGTTTACTGTTCCTGAGTCGGATAACGGACGTCATTTCCAGTTGATTTTCAAAGGAATAAATTACAGGGCGGCTGTTTGGGTGAATGGTAAGCAGATTGCTGATTCAGCACTGATGTCAGGGATGTTTGCTGAATACAGCCTGAATGTAAGCAGCCTTATAAAGCCTGGTCAGAAAAACGGCCTGGCAGTAAAAATATATCCGCTTGATTATGCCGGATTACCAGATACAGAGCAGCTTACTGCACTTGGCGATTTTTATATGAATGGAGGACCTACGGGGGATATAGGTAAAAATGTAACAATGCTCTGTTCAGTCGGATGGGATTGGATGCCGCCTGTAAGAGACAGGAATATTGGTATATGGGCACCTGTATTTCTCCGGACTTCAGGAGGAGTAACAATATCATCTCCAAAACTGGTCACTGATCTGCCAAATCTGCCTGATACTTCACTTGCAAGGATCAGTCTTAGTCTTTCACTTCTGAATCATTCGTCTGTTGAAGAAAACGGTGAGCTTACTGTTACAATGACACCTTATAATTTTAACGGGAATCCTGTAAGCTTCACGAGGGATGTAAAAATAGGTGCCGGAAATCAGGTTGTGGTAGATCTGAATGCAGAAAATACAAAGGAACTTGAAATTTCAAAGCCAGTGCTCTGGTGGCCTAACGGATACGGAAAACCCAATCTTTACCGAATCCGGATGCAGTATGCCAATGGTGGTGAAATATCCGATGATACAACTTTCCTCTTCGGGATTCGTACGGTAGCTACCAAAGCGGTAGATGTCAACGGATTCACACGACGTGATTTCTATGTTAACGGGCAGAGAATTCATATCACTGGAGGTGCCTGGGTACCTGATATGATGCTTAACCGCGACTCTGTAAGGTATGATAATGAATTCAGGCTTTGCCAGAACTCAAATATCAACCTTGTCAGAATATGGGGAGGAGGAGTTACTCCCCGCGATGAATTCTGGGATGCAGCCGACAGGTTCGGATTGCTGATCTGGTCTGATTTCTGGATTACAGGTGATACACAGGGAGAATTCAAGGGATCGCCCGACTGGCCGCTTGAAGGAGATGTCTTTATCAAGAATGTTAAAAGTACTATTCTGAGAATCAGGAACCATCCGAGTCTTCTTCTCTGGACCGGAGGAAACGAGGGGCATGCCCGAAAGGAACTCTATGATGTAATGAGAAACAGCATAATCACTCTGGATGGAACACGGCCTTATATTCCAAGTTCTTCGGGATTTGCAAAGCTGCCTGAAGGATGGGATGGTTCATGGCCTGATAACATGCCAACCGGGGTTTACAGTGGCGGACCATATACATGGAAAGATCCTAAAGATTATTATAACAGGGCAATTGCGGGGCGCGACTGGGTATTCAAGGATGAGACAGGTATTCCTTCACAACCGCCCTATAACATTCTGCCAAGGATAATACCTGATCTTGTATGGGATACCAAAGCACCTTTTCCTCTTAATAATACATGGGGGTATCATGATGCAGCAACAGGTAACGGACGCTGGGATCTCTATTATGAAGAGATGGTTAAAAGGTACGGAGCACCTGTCAGTATGGAAGAATTCTGCGACAAGATGCAGCTGATGAATGCCTCGGGATACCAGGGTATATTCGAAGCTGCCGGGCATAAACTGAATGATATAGGAGGTGTGATGCTCTGGAAGCTTAATGCAGCATTCCCCAGTGTTGTATGGCAGGTATATGACTGGTATCTGCAACCTAATGCCGGATATTATTTTATGCAGAATGCCGTGGAACCGGTACATATACAGCTTAACCTGATAAGCAAAGACATTATGGTCATAAACAAGACATACAGTGAGGTAGCCGACCTTACCGCGCAGGTTGATGTTTTTGATGCAGATTCAAAATCTTTGCTTCATGAAGAAAAGGAAGTCAGTCTGGAGGGAACTGATGTAAAAATTACGACAAACATTTCAGAGGTGCTGAATGCCAATAAAGATGTAAGCTTTGTACTGCTTCGTCTTAAGGACAGGACAGGCAGGGTCATCTCTTCCAATACATACTGGCTGTCGAAGGAAGAACAGTACAGTAAATTAAATGATATGGCAGAAGAATCTGTTGAGGTAAGCGTTGCAAATAATGGAATAAGCCGGTCGGAAAAAAGCTGGACAACAGAGATTTCCAACCCCGGATCTAAATTAGCATTTTTTGTACGTGCACAGTTGCT
>CAYLYN010000045.1:18708-25549 GCA_964387565.1 uncultured Rikenellaceae bacterium
CAGAGATTTCCAACCCCGGATCTAAATTAGCATTTTTTGTACGTGCACAGTTGCTTAAAGATGGAGAGGAAGTGCTTCCATCATTCTGGTCAGCAAACTATATTTCACTGCTGCCCGGAGAGAAAACTTCCCTTAAGGTAAGCTGCCCGGTCGATCTTGCTGCTGATGGTATAATAACGATGAAAATATCAGGGTGGAATGTGAAAGAAAGAATTGTAAAATTAACACCTTAGAATATGACAGTTTATCATAGGTCCGAAGGTAAGAGGACCGGCTTAAAAATGTTCAATATTTCCGTCCTGCTCCTTGTCACAGTTTTCTTTTCTGCAGGTTTGGAAGCGCAGCAGAAGACAGTTGTGAACAAGAATGATTTTTTCCCGTTTTCTGTCTGGTACAGTGGAGGAAAAGCAAGAGCCACAATGCTTTCCGAGGTCACTCCCGCATCAAGGGATGAATGGAGGAAGGATATTCAGCAGATAAAATCGCTTGGATTCAACTCAGTTAAGACATGGGTTGAATGGTCGCATTGTGAACCGGCAAGGGGAAAGTATAATTTTGAGAATCTCAGAATTGTATTTGAAGCAGCACAGGAAGCAGGCCTTAAAGTAATTATCCAGGTTTACGGGGAATCGGCTCCTGACTGGGTTGGCAAATCATTTCCCGACGGGTTGTTTGAGGCTATGAACGGTGATAAGATACAGCCACAGGTTGCACCCGGATATTGTATTGATCATGAAGGTGTGAGGGAAGCCTTCCTTAAGTTTTATGAGGAAACCTCACGAATAGCAGTGTCTTACCCTAATTTCTACGGATGGGATCTGTGGAGCGAGCCTCATATTGTACAGTGGGGAGAACCTGGATGGATACCAAATCCCCAGTACTGTTTCTGTCCTAATACCCAGGAAAGATTCAGGGATTGGCTTAAACAAAAATATAGTTCACTGGAAGAATTGAATAAATCGTGGTACAGAAACTTTGAAAGCTGGGACGATATTTTTGCTCCCAGGTTCGGAACAATACTTACTTATTCCGATTTCATGGACTGGAAAGCATTTATATACCAGAAACTGGCTGAAGATTTGAAGTTAAGATACAATGCAGTAAGAAAATATGATAAGACGCATGTTGTTACAGCCCATGCATCGCCTGTTTCACTGTTCGGTTCACCGTACGGTGGAGAATCAGGTGATGATTTTCTGATGGCTGACCAGGTCGATTATTACGGGTTATCGCAATATCCTAAACATAATTTGCCAGGCGACTGGAGGCCATGGAGTTTTATGGCACAGGCCGATTTCTCCTACAGCGCCAATAAGAAGAACGGAGGTTACTATATTGGTGAATTCCAGGCAGGTTTTGGAACAGTGGGGCTCAATGTAGGTGATCCGGTCACTCCTGTAGATCACCGGATATGGACATGGTCGAGCCTGGCTACTGGAGCAAAAGGGATCTTTGCATATGCGTACTATCCAATGTCTTCAGGATATGAATCGGGAGGGTATGGACTTATAAACCTTGATGGTACTGTTACTGAAAGAGCTGTTGAGCTTGGAAAGGTTGCCAGGTTCGTGGATTCAAACAAGGATCTCTTTACTTCATCAAGACCTGTTAAAGCCCGGGTTGCTCTTGTTTATAATCCTCTCTCACAAATGGTTGGCGGGCACAGGCGCACAACCACACAGGACGGACATATTAATTCTCTGATAGGATACTATCGCTTTCTTACCGATCAGAATATTGCAGTAGATTTTATACATCGGCGAGATGTTGAATCGGGAGATCTTTCGCAGTATAAACTTCTCATTATCCCATATGCTTTAATGATAACCAGGGAAATGGCTGACGGAATTGAAAAATATGTGGCAAACGGGGGCAATGCTTTTTCGGAAGCACGTCTTGCCTGGAATGATAACCGTGGCTATACTGACGGAATAATACCAGGACTGGGATTGAGCAAGGTATTCGGAGTAAAAGAAAGCAAAGTCAGGTCTCTAAGGAATGTATATATGAGTGTGGAAGCGAATGATCATCCATCGATGGCAGGTCTGAATAAAGGTGATACCCTTACCGGAACACAATTTGCAGAATCAGTGGAACTCCTTGAAAACAGGAATGCAAAAGTGCTCGCTTATCTCGATGATGGTACACCGGGTATTGTTACATCAGATTACGGCAAAGGGCATACCATGTATGTAGGTTCTTTCCTTGCCATGACCAATTCACGCGGATCGCAATGGGACCAGTCGACACAGAGGATAACTGTCCAGGATTTTTCGTACAGGAATACAGATAAATTTCTTAAAGGACTGACTGAATGGGCAGAAGTTGAAAGCCCTTTCATTTCCTCTCAGCAGGAGACTTCATCAAATCCTCTTATTGTCCGGCTTCATGAATATCCAGGTGGTTATCTTCTCTATATTCTTAATCACGGGAAGACCACTGAAAAAACGGATATAAAAATTAAAGTGACTGATTCCGGCAGCTATGAACTTACAGAAATGTTAGGGAGCCGGACCATAAAACAAAAGGAGAAAGGAAAGTTACTTGAGTTTTCAAGTGGTGCTATTGGAGAAAAAGGTGCAGAGATATGGAAAATAAAATATTCAGGAAAATAATTTAATATGGCGCTTCTTGGAATCGATCTCGGAGGTACAAAGCTGGCATCTGCCATTCTTTCCGAAGATGGCAATATTATTCACAAAGAGACAGTAGCTCTGGAAAAAAGGAAAGGTAAGGATGCAGGGCAGCTGATAACTGAACAAGTTTCTTTATCTATACGGAAGGGAAGTGCCGGCGGTGAAAATATTGAAGCTGTTGGGATTTCAGTTCCGGGAATCGCACATCCCGGTACCGGAACCGTATGGGTTCCCAATATTGAAGGCTGGGATGACTACCCCCTTCTGGATGAGGTAAAACAGGTTTGCGGAAATATACCGGTGACAATCGACAGCGACAGGGCCTGTTATATACTAGGCGAGGTATGGAAAGGGAATGCAAGCGGGTGCCGCGATGCAATATTTCTTTCTGTTGGTACGGGTATCGGAGCCGGAATACTCATTAATGGTGAAATTCTGAGAGGCAGTAATGATATTGCCGGATGTATCGGGTGGATGGCTTTGCAGAGGCCTTACAATGAAAAATACAGGAGCTGTGGCTGTTTTGAGTATTATGCATCAGGAGAAGGTATTGCTAAAGTTGCAAAATCAGATCTCATAGATAATGAGGCTTATGACGGGCTTCTCAGGCAGAAAGATATTGAAACACTTACTTCGCATGATGTCTTTGATGCATATGAAAACGGAGATGCCCTTGCTGTAAGTATAGTTAAACAATGTGTGGAATTCTGGGGCATGGCAGTGGCTAACCTGGTCAGCCTGTTCAATCCTGAAAAGATCATCTTCGGCGGAGGAGTTTTTGGTCCTGCATTGCATTTGCTGCCCGAGATATACAAGGAAGCAGTTAAATGGTCACAGCCGGTAGGAATTACACAGGTCACCCTCACAGGGTCATCCCTGAAAGGTGATGCAGGTGTTTATGGTGCAGGGTTCCTGGCATTAAAAAGTATTTCACTCTTCAAAAGATAAAAGCGTTATATGTATAACAAAAGAGTTGTTTTCTGGTCAGCATGTGCTGGCATGTTACTGTTCGGTATATGCATTATTACCCTCGGCTCAGTTGTTGCTGATCTGCGAGTTAAACTAAATCTGGATGAGATATCCTCAGGAACTTTGTTTTCAATCCTTCCTATTGGAATTATTGCAGGATCACTGCTGTTTGGGCCAATTGCCGACAGAAACGGTTACAGGACTCTTCTTGCAGTTTCAGCCATAATAATGGCAGCAGGTTTTTTTGGCATTGCCTACACAAAATCGGAGTTTATCCTGAAATTTTATATTCTTCTTGTAGGCCTTGGTGGCGGATCAGTAAATGGTGCAACAAATGCTCTTGTAGCTGATATAAGCGAAACAGAAAAAGGAGCTAACATAAGCCTGCTTGGTGTTTTTTATGGTGTGGGCGCCCTGGGAATGCCTCTCATCTTAGGTTTACTGAGAAATTCAATGAATTTTGAAATTATAGTTGCATCAGTAGGTGTTCTGACTATTATCACTGCATTGTTTTTTCTTGTAATTAAATTTCCACCTCCGAAACTGACAAAAAGTGCTCCTTTAAGCCATACATTCAGAGTGGCAAAAGATAAAGCTCTTTTACTGATAGCTTTTTTTCTGTTTTTCCAGAGTGGATTTGAAGGTATAATAAATAACTGGACCACAACATATATGGTGAGTAAGCTGGGTGTCGAACAGAGCAGTGCACTTTATGCTCTTACCCTGTTTGTAGCCGGGCTGGTATTAATGAGGCTTCTTACCGGAAGTATCTTCCGGTCATATACCCCACAGAGACTTATACTGATTTCTTATATTCTTATTATACCAGGATTACTGATTCTGATATTGAGTAAGACATATTTTCTATCGGTAACCGGACTGGTTGCACTTGGAGCCGGGCTTGCGGGAGGATTCCCGATAATGCTGGGAATTGCAGGCGGATTATTTGCTTCTCTGTCGGGAACGGCATTCAGTATCATCTTCTTCATTGCCCTGGTTGGAAATACAATTATAAACTTCCTTATGGGGCTGGTTGCCCAGCATTTCGGAGTTACTCATTTGATTACTTTTGCATTTGCCGAAGCACTCATAATGATAATACTTGCGATCCTGATTTTGAAAAAGTCAAAACAAACCATATAAAAACTTAAAAAACAACTAATTATGTTAGCACTACAATGGCTCAACAATGCAAGGGATATAATGTCCCGTATTGAGAATACACAAATGGATAATATCCGAAAGGCTGCAGAGGCGATGGCAGATACTATCGAAAAAGGTCGCTGGGTTCATACTTTCGGTTGCGGACATGCAACAATACCAATTGAAGAGATGTATCCCCGGATCGGAGGATTTGTTGGATTTCACCCAATGATTGAACTGCCACTTACATTTTTTACAAAAATAACAGGAGAGATGGGTGTGCATCAATTCCTTTTTCTGGAGAGAGTAGAGGGTTACGGTGTGTCAATAATGAAGAGTTATGAGTTCAGCAAGGATGATACGATGTGGCTCTTTTCCCATACAGGGATAAATAACGTAAACATTGATGTGGCGCTGGAATCAAAGAAAAGAGGCATGAAGGTGGTAGTATTTGGTTCTGCGGCTGAAGCAAAGGGCAAACAGACAAGGCACTCATGCGGTAAGACTATTTTTGATCTTGCCGATATAGTTGTTGATACATGCGCTCCATTGCAGGATGCCTCTGTTCCTCTTAAGAACCATCAGGATAAAGTGGGACCGGTATCAACAATGGCTTTTGTAACCTGTGTATGGATGACTGTAACAACAGTTGCAGAGATACTTGCCGACAGGGGTGTTAAGCTTTACATACATCCGTCGCACAATATTCCGGGTGATACAACATCAAGAGATCGTCTCGATGCTGCCCTTGCAGAATATAAGAGAAGAATTGCAGGAGTATAGGAAAATGGATGATAATTGATAAATTAAATTTTGGGGTATAGCATAAGTCCCTTATTCTATCTTGTCTTTCTCAGTGTGACTCTGTGTTACCGATAGCTCCCGATAGCTATCGGGACGGGACTCTGTGTATCTCTGTGCAACAATAAGTTAAGAACTTACACAGAGGGCACTGAGAATACACAGAGTTACACAGAGGACTTTTTCTACAGCTCCTAGGGGGGAGGTGGTTGACTCTTCAGGCACCCTCTTTTTGTATGTTATCAGGACCTGATCACTGAAGGTTTCCGCCTTCATTCCGGAATACCCTGACCTGGTTGAGATAATCCTCATATTCAATTATCTCAAACTCTTTGATCATCTGTTCAACGCTTACGTTTTTATTTTCGCTGGTGACAATAACAGCTGCATATTCTCCGGGATCGGTTATTCTGACAGTCTTTCCATATTTTTTTTTCAGTGCCGCAAGGCTCAGGATATTATAGGCAAGATGGACTCTCTGAAAATCGAGGTTTATCCTTTCCACTACATAGTCAGTAATTGATGTACTTGATGCAATAATATCACCAAGAGGGTTTCTTATTTCTGAAGGATAGCCCCTGTAAATTGAACCGACAAAGTAGGACTCGCATGTGTAGGCCCAGACGCTCTGAGCAATACCACCATGGTACATTGAGGAAAAAATAAGAAGATCGGGTTTCTGGAGGGCATATTTTTTGAGCAGTTCGTCAAAATTGAGGTCGAAGCAGATTGCAAGTGCAACTCTTCCGAAATCACACTCTATTATTGTTGCTTTATCACTTGCTTTTATTCCGGCCTGCATTTCACCTACAGTGGGAAAGTTCTTATCATAAATGCCTGCGATCCCTCCATTTCGATCAAGTAACACACATGAGTTTCTCCAGAATCCCTCCTCATCTTCACGCTGCATACCGAATGCTATATAACATTTATTCTTTCGTGCAACTGAAGAAAAATAGTCAAGAACCTGGTTCTTACGGATCTCCAGGTAATCTTTGCCTAGTAATGATAAATCGCATAATTCAGGCAGGACAATAAGATCGGGCTTTTTTCGCAGTACCTGTTTAAACTCGGATTCCCAGAAACTGATGACATGTTCTACTATCTCCTGGTTATTTTCAGTGACAATAGCAGCAGGAGAATTTCCTATTGTTGCCACAGTAATATAACGCTCAGAAAAGACCGGGCTGGCAGTTATAAAATTTACTATAGAAACAGCAATGATGACTGTCAGTTTATAAAAGTAATCTTGTTTCATATTGCTTTTATAAACAGCTTATTAAGAGCACAGT
>CAYLYN010000046.1:0-13993 GCA_964387565.1 uncultured Rikenellaceae bacterium
GTATTAACCCTCCTTTAGGCCTGCCCTGAGCTTGCCGAAGGCTGGGGGCAGGGGGACCATAAAAAAAGCCCGTTGTTCAACGGGCCTCTCCTAATTATTAAGGAATTACTATTAAATCTGTGAACCCACCCCCCACCCCTCCAGGGAGGGGAGCGGAAAGCCGTGCGTCGTGCGTCGTGCGCCGTGCGCCGTCAATGCAGCAACGTCACATCTCCCACCTTCTTGAATGGCTGTCCGTTGGCGTACTTGCCTTCAACATACCATACATATACTCCCTGGGTACAGAGCTGTCCTTTGTAATAGCCGTTCCATGGAATATTGATGTCACGGCTTTCGAAGATCAGCACTCCGAGCCTGTTAAAGATCTGCAGCTTGTAGTCAATCACTTTCTCCCTTATCGGCGGGAAGAAGAACTGGTCAAGCTCCGGACCACCGGTCGGCAGATCGCTTCGCTCAATAGGTCCGTCGAGATTAGGTGTAAAGACTGTTGAGAAGCGTACCTCACCGGCAGGTTCCACTGTAACTCCCGGAGACAGGACGTACTTATCGGAACATCCGTTGGCTGAGTAAGCCCACAGTGTGATATCGAATACTCCCGGTTCCATATACTTGTGGAACGGCTCTTTCACCTTCGAGGTATCGCCATCGCCAAACTCCCACAGGAATGTAAGCCCTGATGCCGGCTGACTGAGGTTGAAGCCTCTTACCTTCTCATCATTCACGAAGACAAAGGTCGGGGATACTTCAAAGTAAGCTCTGGGTGAAGCGTATGAGTTCACAACCTGCGACTTGCTTGAGGTGCCACCCGGACCTGTCACGGTCAGCTCAACACGGTAAATACCCGGATCGAAGAAGGTGTAAACAGGATTCTTCGCTGTCGATATGCTGCCATCACCAAAGTCCCATCTGTAGGTAGTGCCAGGCACATCAGTGTTCAACGATGTGTTGTTGATCGTGATGGTCAGCGGTTCGCAACCCGATGGTATTGAATCGAAATTGGCTACCGGCGGCGGTGGAAGAACCCTTACCTCATGGCTTATACTGTCAGAACAGTTGGCATTGTTGACAATCAGTACAACCTTGTATGTTCCGAGAGCAGTATAAGTGTGTGAAGGATCTTTCGCTGTTGATGTAGCTCCATCACCAAACTTCCACAGGTACGACCATGTTCCGTCATTCGTCTGGTTAGTGAATGAAACAGGATTACCTGACGGATTGTAGATCTGAGTCGGAGGAACAGCATTGAACTGAGGCAGCGGTACCGGCATAACCTTGATCTTCATGGTATATGTATCCGTACAGTTATAGAATGATGTGGTCGTAAGCTTCACAGTAAGTATCAGAGGATCTTTTGTAAAGTTTGTATAGAGATGTGTTGTTGTCTCTGCAGGTGAATATCCGCTTACACCATCGCCATACTCCCAGAAATATTTGCTTGCACCCGGTGCAGTTGCAAAGGTAAGGGAGTTACCGCTGCACACTATTGTATCGCTGGCTGTGAAAGCAGCATTAACTGCAGGATAGACTGTCACTGTTGAAACGAACTCATCATAACATCCACCCGGTGACCTTACCTTAAGTTTTATGCTCCTGTATTCAATCGAAGCAGGATTGTTGTTTGTAAACACGTGAACCGGGTTAGCATTGACTGAGTCGACAGGTGATCCATCACCGAAGTCCCACCAGAATTTGGAGAGACCGGTCATATCTTTGGTGAAGGATACTGATAAAGGAGTACAGCCATTCTCAAGATCCTGTGTAAAGTTAGCATCAGGACTATCTACAATTACAGCTATATCATCTGTTGCAGTACAACCTTTACTGTCCTTAACGGTGTATGTAAGGTTGTATGTGCCTGTTATCAGTGAATTGAATGTTGGCTTCTGAACAGTATAGCTGCTCAGCGGACCTACATCTCCTGTCCATCTGTGTGTTGCGTATGGTAAAGTACCTCCTGTCGGATTTCCGTCAAGCACAAGGTTAACACCGCCGCAGGCATTAGTATCAGCTGCAAAGCTAACAACCGGATTCGCATTGACAGTAAGTGTTACGTCATTCGTATTGACTGTTGTACAAGCTCCAATGAGTGCCAGACGATACCTGTACCCGTTAAATGTAACAGGTGCATTTGCTATTGAAAGCTGGTTGGTAACTGACCCTACGTAAGTTGCATCGTCAGAAATATCTGTCCATGTAGTCCCGCCGTTGGTACTTACCTGCCATTTCAATGTTACGTAGCCGCTTCCATTGGCAATAAAGGAGGTGCTTGCATCTTCACAGATCTCCTTAGCCAGTGGTTGCAGAGTCGGAACAGGCGGGTTGGTAACATTAAGCCTTCCGAAGTTTGTATATACCGGCACACCGCAGATCCCTGTAGCTTTTGCCCTGAATACCCAGTTATTGAAGGTGGTAAGGGCATTGGTTATAGTAAGTGTTTTGGTTGCAGAACCGCTGAAATTCGCATCATCAGTAACCGAAACAAAACCTGATCCTTTGTTAACCTGCCACTGCCATGCAATACTTGTTCCGTCGGCATCTGCCTTCATAACTGCTCCTTCTCCAAGACAAATAGTTGTATCGGAAGGATGCAGTGTAAGCTCAGGAGCAGTATTTACTGTCAGAACAGCCTGTCCTGATGTGGCAGGAGGTGCACATCCTGAAACCTCAGCACGGTATTTGTAACCGTTCATAGCCCTTACGGCACTCCATATCTGAAGTGTTGATGAGTTCTGACCTGAGTAAGCTCCTCCGCTTACAGGGATAAACCCGCTACCCTCATCAACATACCACTGGTAAGCCAGGTCATCTCCAACTGCCGTTACGTCAAAGTTCACTACTCCGAATTCGCAGATGGTTCTGTCAACAGGAGATACTGTTACTGCCGGCAGACGTTTAACTCTTACTGTCATAGTGCCGACAGTTGTGCCGCACAATCCTGTAGATGTAGCCGTAATCGTCGCATTGCCATAGAAGGCAGCATCCCAGTTCATCACACCTGTAGCAGGATTTATTGTTCCGGCCGCTGCTGGCGATACTGAGTAAACTATTGATGTACTGTTGGTAGCAGTAGCTGTATAGGTCTCATCAGGTGCATCCTGACAAACCTCCGGAGAACCGGTGGTGAAGCTTGTAGGTCCGGTAAGAGGATTTACTGTTACAACAAAGTTGGTTGGACTGCCTGAACATGAATTGGCAGTCGGTGTAACAATATATGTCACAGTTCCGGGAACAAGCCCGCTGTTGTAAAGGGTCTGTGCTATTGTTGTGCCGTTCGACGGCGTTGCTCCTGTCACGCCTCCTGTTATCGTTCCGATAGTCCAGCTGAAGGTAGCGCCCGAAACAGAGCTTGTGAGAGCAATATTGGTTGCTGTTGCACTGCAGATCACAAGTGAACTGGCAGTAGTTACATCGGGTGTCGGATTAACTGTTACAATTATATTGGTTGTATTACCCGGGCAGGAATTGGCTGTAGGTGTAACGATGTAAGTAACAGTACCCGCCGTTGAACCCGGATTCGTCAGAACCTGTGAAATGGTTGCTCCTCCTGAAGGAGTAGCTCCTGTTATTCCTCCGGTTATGGCTCCAATGGTCCATGTAAAGGTTGCTCCTGCAACATTGCTGTTCAGTGATATATTTGTGCTTGTTGCACTGCAAATCGTTGTCGAACCAGTGTAAGTAACATTTGGAGTAGGATTCACAGTTACAATGATATCGACTGGTGTACCTGAGCACGAGTTTGCCGTTGGTGTCACCCTGTAGGTAACGGTTCCTGCTGTTGTACCCGGATTGACCAGTGCCTGTGCTATTGTGGCCCCGCCTGAGGCGCTTGCACCTGTCACACCTCCTGTTGTACCTGCTATTGTCCATGTGAATGTTGCGCCGGCAACGTTGCTTGTAAGAGCAATATTTGTTGTTTCGGTGCTGCATATCGTTGTCGGACTTGCAGTTGAGACATTAGGTGTAGGATTGACAGTTATTGTGAATGTCTGTGGAGGCCCGGTACATGTAACTGTTCCGTTCGTGAAGTTCGGAGTAACGGTTATTGTTGCCACAACAGGTGTCGTTCCGGTATTCAGAGCTGTAAATGCTGCAATGTTTCCGGAGCCGACTGCTGCCAGTCCTATGCCCGGCGTGTCATTAGCCCAGTCGTAGGTTGTCACTCCACCAGTATTTGTTGTTGTGAAGTTGATCGCTGCAGCATTTGCACCGTTACATACAAGCTGGTCAGCAGGATCGTTGACCTGTGCGGTAGGATTAACTGTTATCGTAAATGTCTCAACAGGCCCGTCGCATGATACAGCTGAATTGGTCAGCCTCGGTGTTACGGTAATTGTTGCAACAACAGGAGACGTTCCAGTGTTTACAGCATTAAAGGTGGCTATGTCTCCTGTACCTGAAGCTGCAAGCCCTATACCCGGTGCCGAATTCGTCCACAGATATGTTGTTGCCCCGCCTGTTGCAGTTGTTGTGAAATTGATTGCTGTAACGGGAGCCCCGTTGCATACTACCTGGTCGGCAGGATCATTGACCTGTCCTTTCTGGTTCACCGTTATTGTGAAGGTCTGTGTCGGACCATCACATGTAACAAGACCATTTGTGAAATGAGGTGTTACAACGATATTGGCTACTACAGGAGCTGTTCCGGTATTCACAGCAGAGAAGGCAGATATGTTGCCAGTTCCGCTTGCGGGCAGTCCTATTGCCGGCAGATCATTAGTCCATGTATAGGTAGTTGTTCCGCCTGTATTGGATGTACTGAACACTACTGCAGAAGTATATGATCCATGACATACTACCTGGTCAGCAGGATCAGCAACCTGGCCTGTCGGATTCACGGTTATTGTGAATGTCTGAGAAGGTCCTGCGCATGTATGTCCTGCATTGTCAAATGTTGGAGTTACAACAATTGTGGCAGTTACCGGAGCTGTTCCCGTATTTGCAGCTGCAAATGGCCCTATATCCCCTGAGCCGGTAGCCGGGAGCCCTATGCCGGGAGCCGTATTAGTCCAGTCATATGTTGTTGTACCGCCTGTCCTGTTTGTGACAAAAGTCACAGAAGTGCTCTGTGTATTACATACAACAAGATCGGCAGGATCATTCACCTGTGCTGTCGGATTGACAGTTATCGTGAAGTTCTTTGAGGGTCCGCTGCATGTCACTCCACCATTTGTGTACTGGGGAGTAACCGTTATTGTTGCTACAACAGGTGATGTACCGCTGTTTACAGCTGAGAAGGAAGCTATATTACCTGTACCCATAGCTGCAAGACCGATGCTTGTGGCACTGTTGGTCCAGTTGTATGTCATGGTTCCCACACCAGGTGCAGGTGTTGTTGCGAAAGTTATAGCAGTAGTAGCCTCAGTGTTGCAAACTACCTGGTTCGCAACAGCATCAACCTGGGCAGTCTGGTTAACAGTAATTGTGAATGTCTGCGAAGGACCTGTACATGTAACAGATCCGTTGGTGAACTCAGGAGTAACTGTAATTGTAGCTACAATTGGTGCAGTACCTGCATTTATAGCAGCAAATGAACCTATATTACCGGAACCGGCAGCTGCAAGCCCTATACCAGGCTGATCGTTAGTCCAGTTATAGACCATTGATCCCCCGGTGTTCGTTGTACTGAAGAATACACCTGTTGTCATTGCGCCGTTGCAGACCACCTGGTCGGCAGGGTCATTGACATTTGCAGTCGGGTTGACTGTTATTGTGAATGTCTGGGCAGGTCCGCTGCATGTCACAGAACCAAATGTAAGCTGGGGAGTAACTGTTATTGTAGCTACAACCGGTGATGTCCCTGCATTAGCTGCAGCAAATGCTGCTATGTTTCCGCTGCCGGTAGCCGGTAGCCCGATGCCGGGTGCCGAATTAGTCCAGTTGTAGACCATCGATACTCCACCTCCGTTTGTGGTTGTAAAGGCAACGGCAGTTGTATTAGAGCCATTGCAAACAACCTGGTCGGCAGGATCAACAACATTTGCAGTCGGATTGACTGTTATTGTAAATGTCTCGGGAGTGCCTGTGCAATTCACACTTCCGTTACTGAACTGAGGTGTTACCGTAATTGTTGCAACCACAGGATCAGTTCCCGCATTTACAGCGGTGAAGAAAGGTATATTCCCTGTACCGCTTGCTGCAAGACCAATACCAGGTGTATCATTCACCCATGAATAGCTGGTTGATCCTCCGGTATTTGCTGTACTGAATATCACATTGGCTGTTGAAGCCCCGTTGCATACCACCTGGTCGGCAGGATCATTGACCTGGCCGAGCGGATTCACTGTTATTGTGAATGTCTGTGCAGGACCAACACACGATGCAGTTCCGTTGTTGAAGGTTGGAGTTACGGTTATTGTTCCGGTAATGGGCGCAGTTGTGACATTGGTCGTCACAAATGAAGGAATATTCCCTACGCCTGCTGCCCCAAGCCCTATAGCTGTATTATCATTTGTCCAGATGTAATCAGTTGTACCTATAGTGTTCACTGTAGTGAAGGTCACAGCGTTTGAATTCTGACCAACACATTTAACCTGGTCGGCAGGCTTATTCACCTGTCCTGCCGGATTAACTGTGATTGTAAAGGTCTGAACCGGTCCGGAACATGATTCTGAGCCATTATCGTACAGAGGTGTCACTGTAATTGTTGCAATAACAGGAGCTGTTGTAATATTCGATACCGTGAATGAAGGAATATCTCCTGTACCTACAGCAGCAAGTCCGATGCCGGGTTTATTATTGGTCCAGCTGTAAGTTGTAGTACCATCTGTTCTGGTCGTAGAGAAGTTCACAGCTGCAGTTACATCCCCGTTGCAAAGCTCCTGATCAGCAGGATCGTTGACCTGGGCAGTCGGATTAACACTTATAGTGAAGGTCTGTACAGGTCCGTCGCATGTTACCGTAGCATTTTCAAAGTGAGGTGTTACAGTTATTGTTGCGAATATCTGGGCAGTACCTCCGTTTGTTGCGGTGAATGCAGGTACAGGACCTGTTCCGCCTGCGGCAAGTCCGATTGCCGGATTATCATTCACCCATGTATAGGTTGTTGTACCTCCGGTATTAACAGTACTGAACGGTATAGCTGTTGTTAGAACTCCATTGCAGACTACCCTGTCGGCAGGATCATTGACCTGTGCGGTAGGATTCACTGTTATTGTGAAGCTCTCGGAAGGACCACTGCAACTTACTGCCCCGTTAGTAAAGACAGGGGTAACGGTTATGGTTGCAATAACAGGTGATGTTCCCGTATTGACAGCATTGAAGGCTGCAATATTTCCTGAGCCGCTTGCTGCCAGTCCTATCGAAGTTGCATTGTTTGTCCAGTTATAGGTTGTTGTACCTCCTGTTCTGTTAGTCGCAAAAGTTACTAATGCGGTAAGATCACCGTTGCAAACAACCTGGTCGGCAGGATCATCGACCTGTGCTGTCGGATTTACAGTTATCGTAAAGGTTTCTGTGGGGCCGTTGCATGAAACAGCTCCATTCGTAAATACAGGTGTTATCGTTATTGTCGCAACCACAGGTGCAGTGCCGGTATTTACGGCATTGAAGGTTGAAATATTCCCCGAACCGTTTGCTGCTAGTCCTATTGACGGAGTATTGTTAACCCAGTTATAGGTAGTGGTACCTCCTGTATTTATCGTACTGAATGAAACCGGTGTTACAGGTGCTCCATTGCAGACAACCTGGTCGGCAGGATCATTAACCTGACCGAGAGGATTCACGGTAATTGTGAAGCTCTGAACCGGACCATCGCATGTAACAGCAAGATTCTCATAGTGAGGAGTAACAATAATTGTTGCTACAAGCGGAGCCGTACCGGTATTTGTAACAGGGAATGAAAGTATATCCCCGCTGCCTGACGCCCCAAGCCCTATGCCTGTTTCATCATTCGTCCATGTATATGAAACAGTCCCACCGGTATTTGTAGTTCCGAATATTACATCTGCGGTGGAACCTGCATGACAAACTACCTGGTTTGCAGGATCATCTACCTTCGCAGTAGGGTTGACAGTTATGGTAAATGTCTGAACAGGACCATCGCATGTTACTGAGCCGTTATCGAAATGTGGAGTAACAGTTATTGTCGCTGTTACTGGTCCCAGTCCTCCGTTTATTGCTGCAAATGAACCTATATTTCCCGAACCTGATGCCCCAAGGCCAATGGCCGGTAATGAATTCGTCCATGTGTAGGTTGTGGTACCACCGGTATTAACTGTTGCAAAGGTCACAGGATTTGTAAATCCTCCGTTACATACCACCTGGTCGGCAGGATCGTTTACCTGTCCCAGCGGATTAACAGTAATCGTGAATACTTTCGAAGGCCCTGTGCAGGTAACTCCGTCATTCGTAAACTCCGGAGTAACCGTAATGGTAGCTACAACAGGAGCAGTACCTGTGTTAATTGCAGTAAAGGATGCTATGTCTCCGCTGCCGATAGCCGGTAGCCCTATGCCGGGAGCCGAATTTGTCCAGTTAAAGACAGTAGTTCCACCGGTATTATTAGTGGTGAAGTTAACCGCTGTCGTAGCACCGTCATGACATACCACCTGGCTTGCAGGACTATTCACCTGTGCAGTGGGGTTCACTGTTATTGTAAATGTCTCCGCAGGTCCGCTGCAGGTCTTGCCTGCATTTGTAAACTGTGGTGTAACAGTAATGGTTGCTACCACAGGTGCGGTGGTGATGTTAGAAGCAGTAAAGCTTGCAATATTTCCAGTGCCTGAAGCCGCAAGCCCGATGCCCGGTGCCGAATTTGTCCAGTTATAAACAGTGGTTCCGCCTGTGTTGGCAGTAGTAAAGGCAACAGCAGTAGTAGCATCTCCGTTACATACCACCTCATCAGCTACCGGATCGACCTGTGCCGTAGGATTTACCGTTATTGTAAATGTTTGTGCCGGACCCGAGCAAGTTACTGATCCGTTTGTAAACTCCGGAGTAACAGTTATTGTAGCAACCACAGGTGCTGTACCTGCATTCAACGCAGCAAATGACGCTATATTGCCACTGCCGGTGGCCGGTAGCCCTATGCCGGGAGCCGAATTAGTCCAGTTGTAAACCATTGTGCCACCTGAATTTGTAGTAGCGAAGTTCACAGCAGTTGTCATTCCGGCATTACAAACAACCTGGTCGGCAGGATCATTGACATTTGCGGTCGGATTCACTGTTATAGTGAATATCTGTGCAGGTCCTGAGCATGTTTTGCCATCGAACAGAAGCTGTGGTGTAACGGTTATCGATGCCACAACAGGCGATGTCCCCGTGTTGACCGCAGCAAATGCTGCAATATCTCCGGTACCAGATGCCGCCAGCCCTATCCCGGGAGCCGAATTTGTCCAGTTATATGTCATAGCAACCCCGCCTCCGTTTGTTGTAGTGAAGTTGACGGCAGTTGTTGTACCACCGTTGCAAACAATCTGGTCGGCGGGATCATCAACATTGGCTGTCGGATTGACCGTTATTGTGAAAACCTCGGGAGCGCCTGTACATGTGACACTTCCATTTGAGAAATGAGGTGTCACAGTGATATTTGCAATAACCGGATCAGTACCTGTATTAGTCGCAGTAAAAATCGGTAAATTTCCTGAACCGGTAGCCGGTAGCCCTATACCGGTAGCCGTATTAGTCCAGGTATATGATGTAGTTCCTCCTGTGTTGTTTGAAGTAAAATTAACAGCAGCAGTAGATGAGCCGTTGCAGACAACCTGGTTTGCAGGAGCAACAACATTACCATCGGGATTGACAGTGATTGTGAATACTTTCGGTGTACCTATACAACTTGATATACCATTTGTGAAGGTTGGTGTAACAGTTATATTGGCAACCACAGGTGACAATCCTCCATTGACAGCAAGGAATGAGGCTATATCTCCTGTACCTGATGCAGCGATGCCTATGGCTGTGTTATCACTTGTCCAGTTGAAGGTGGTTGTTCCACCAGAATTATTTGTAGTGAAAGTGATCAGCGGTGTTGCAGCGCCGTTACATACCACCCTGTCGACAGGTGTGTTGACCTGACCGGTAGGATTTACGGTTATGGTGAATGATTCTGTTGGTCCGTCGCAAGTCTTTCCTCCATTGGTATAATGAGGAGTGACAATTATGGTTGCTGTCACTGGTGAGGTCCCTGTATTAACAGCATTAAAGGCAGCTATATTCCCGGTTCCTGACGCCGCAAGCCCGATGCCTGTCACATTATTCGTCCAGCTATATGTGGTTGCACCATCGGTATTTGCCGTTGCGAAGGTAACCGGAGCAGTAGCCTCCCCGTTGCAGAGTATCTGGTCAGCTGGATCGATCACATCACCTGAAGGATTAACAGTTATTGTGAAAGATTCTGTTGGTCCGTCACAGGTGATTGCATTATTTGTAAAATGCGGTGTAACCACAATAGTTGCTACTACCTGGGATGTTCCTGTATTAATTGCTGCGAAAGAACCTATATTTCCGGTTCCGTTTGCTGCCAGTCCGATAGTGGCATCTGAATTTACCCATGAGTATGTTGTTGTGCCTCCGGTGTTATTTGTGGAGAATACTACAGAGGTTGTCAGCCCGCCGTTACAGGCAACCTGGTCGGCAGGATCATTAACCTGTCCTGTCGGGTTAACAGTAATAGTGAACGTCTGTACAGGACCTGTACATGTAAGTGAACTGTTAGCATAATGAGGAGTGACTGTTATGGTTGCCACCACCGGTGATGTGCCTGTATTAACAGTTGCAAATCCCGGCAGATCACCGGTACCGGATGCCGCCAGTCCGATGCCTGACGCTGAATTAGTCCAGGTATAGGTAGTAGCTCCGTCGGTGTTATTGGTGGTAAAGACAACAGGTGCCACTGCATCGGTATTGCATACCGTTCTGTCAGCCGGATCATTCACCTGGCCTGTCGGATTGACTTTTATTGTGAAAGTCTCAGGAGTACCTACACATTCGAGCAGACCGCTCTTGAATGTAGGTGTAACAGTAATCGTGGCAGTTACCTGAGTAGTCCCGGTATTAACAGCAGTAAACGATGCAATATTCCCGGCGCCTGAAGCCGCAAGCCCGATGCCCGGAGTATCATTTGACCATGCATAGGTTGTCGTGCCTCCTGAATTAAGGGAAGTGAAAATTATTGCCGGAGAAGGCGCTGCGTTGCAGAGCACCAGGTCGGAAGGATCGTTGACATGACCTGATGGATTTACAACAACAACAACATTCTGGGGATTACCTGTACAGCCATCAGCTGTTGTAATATAAACATATGTGACGCTTATGGGAGCATTTGTGGTGTTGGTAAGTGTTTCACTTACATTTCCTGCTCCCGCAGTTGCGCCTTCAGAGATGCCTGCCACGGCAGCTCTCGACCATGCAAATGCAGGACTCGGGAAAGCGCTGGTTGCAGTATAATTGAATGTCGATGCGCTGCAAATTCCCGGAGGAGTCAGTGAACTGCTTAGATAAGGTTTCGGCTTAACGTTGACCGGCAGGTTAAGATGAGCTGTTGTACATGCCCCGTTTGTCTCTAAAGCTGTTACATTTCCGGAAACAGATGCAGGGAAAGAAACTGTTACCTGGTATGTTCCGTCGCCGGCTGTAATGAATGCACCCGGAGGCAGGCTCCATGAATATGTGGATCCGGCCCTGAATGGCAGTTCATAAACGACACCTGTAGCGCCTTCGCAGACTGCTCCCGGACCAGTGGGAACTACTCCCACGGATGCAGAAGATACTGTTAACGGGAAAGTAACAGGAGTTCCCACGCAACCTGTTGCTGTTATCGTTTCAACAACCTGTATGTTTCCTGTACCGGCTGCATCGGCATTAACCAGTATGAAATAGATATTGGCATCAAAGGCCTTGCTTGAAATTGCAGGCGGGACTGTCCATGCATATGTTGATCCTACGTGATCATCAACCCTGTAGAGCTTATTGGCATCACCGATACAGAGGTTTGTAGCTCCGGTGATTGCTGATGTGACCGGAAGAGGATCTATGTTGAACTGGATCATGTTCGACCATACTTCAGCAGCACATGAACCATCTTTTGCTCTCCTGATATATTTGGTCGGATTGACCAGAATACCAGGATCATAATCCTGTGCCGTTGCTCCAACGATCAGAGTCCAGTTTGCATCTCCCGGAACGGCAGCAAGAACTTCAGTGTAGAACCACTGATAGTTTATGACACCGTCACCTCCCGAAGCAACCACTGCATTGGTGATAACCGGCGCATCTGTATTGTAACACACTGATGTTTTTGTAGTTACAACTGAGCCAGGAACAATCGGAGGACGTACTGTAATGACTACATTTTCAGGTACTCCGTAACATATCCCTCCGATGGAAGGTCTGACAACATATGTAACTGACAGGTTTCCTGTTGTTGAATTTATCCATACATCATTTTCTATATAGTCATCCGGCATCCCATTAGCCGGTACAACATTTCCGCCTCCGGCGGTCAGTCCCGCCTGAGGTGTTATGGATATGATATCGAACTGATCGGCAAGACTGAGTACATCAGCCAGGGTAACATTTATGGCAACATTGTTACAGACTGTGGTATTCAGATTGGCAAGGTCCGGTTCCGGACTTACAGTTACAACTATGTTTTCCTGGTCGCCTATACAGCCACCGCCGACTCTCGGGATCACTGCATATGTAACAGTTAATGCGGCGGCAGTTATGTTGGTAAACTTATCATTGAATATCGCACTTGCAAGTTTCCCTGCACCGGTTGTAGCATTTCCTGCATCAGGTGTAAGACCAGGCTGAATTGTAATTGATACTATCTCATATAAGGTTGCCAGCCCGTGTACATCCGAAAGGGTAATTCCGGTAGCGATATTGCTGCAGATAGTTTTATTGAGGTTATTAAGATCGGGTTCAGGATTAATTGTCACCACAACATTCTCCTGGTCCCCGATACATCCTGCTGCTATCCTCGGTATGATGGCATAGGTCACTGTCAGAGGAGTCGCTGTCTTGTTGGTCCACTTGTCATTTACTATCGCATTATCTGCCTGGCCAGCCCCTGTTGTTGCATTACCTGCTGTCGTTACAAGTCCTGCCTGAGGTGTTATTGATACAATCTCAAAGCTGTTCGCAAGGTTATGTACATCATCAAGTGTAACGCCCGAAGATGCATCGCTGCATACCGTTGTGTTAAGGTTCGAAAGATCAGGCTCAGGATTGACTGTAACAACTACGTTCTCCGGATCACCGATACAACCTGCTGCTATCCTTGGTGTAATAACATACGTGACTGTCTGGTTTATTGCAGTCTTATTGGTCCAGGTATCATTTAATATTGCATTTGCCAGCTTTCCCGTTCCTGTTGTTGCATTGCCGCCTCCGGGGATTATTCCTCCCGTAGGTGTTATCGATACTATCTCATAGCTGTTGGCAAGGCCATGCACATCAGATAAGGTTATACCTGTGGCTGCATCACTGCAAACAGTTGAACTCAGAGGATTAAGGTCCGGTTCGGGATTGACTGTGATAACAACATTCTCCTGGTCACCTATACAGCCTCCGCCCACTCTTGGTATGATAGCATAAGTCACTGTCAGTGCTCCTGCTGTCTTATTTGTCCACTTGTCATTCACTATTGCCGTGGAGAGCTGTCCTGCTCCTGTTGTAGCATTACCTGCAGTCGTTACAAGACCTGCCTGTGGTGTGATACTTACAATCTCAAAGCTGTTCGCTAATCCATGTACATCCGAAAGGGTGACTCCGGTAGCCACATCACTGCAGATTGTGGTATTAAGGTTATTCAGATCAGGCTCAGGACTGATGGTAACAACAACATTCTCCTGGTCACCAATACATCCCGCTGCTATTCTCGGGATAATTGCATAGGTCACTGTCAGAGGAGTGGCTGTCTTGTTGGTCCATTTGTCGTTAACTATTGCATTATCTGCCTGACCTGCCCCTGTTGTTGCATTACCTGCTGTGGTCACAAGTCCTGCCTGAGGTGTTATTGATACAATCTCAAAGCTGTTCGCAAGGTTAT
>CAYLYN010000046.1:14093-25453 GCA_964387565.1 uncultured Rikenellaceae bacterium
GTGTTAAGGTTCGAAAGATCAGGCTCAGGATTGACTGTAACAACTACGTTCTCCGATATTCCGGAACAACCTTCAGCACTGGAAGGTATTATTGCATAGGTAACTGTAAGAGCTACTGCTGTCTTATTTGTCCATTTGTCATTTAATATGGCATTTGCTCCCTGACCGGCTCCGGTTGAAGCATTACCGGCAGTGGTCACAAGACCTGCCTGTGGTGTAATTGAAACGATATTATACGTTATTCCTGAACAATATGTGGCATTGAAGTTTGTTATAGCCAAAGTAATACCTGATGAAGCATCACTGCATACAGTGGAGCCAAGAGGTGAGAGATCAGGTATGTCATTTATATCGAAGGTATGTACAGGCATCCATGGGCCCGGGCCGCAACCGTTAATACCTCTGACACTGACAGTATATGTTCCGGGTGCAAGTCCTGTCAGGTCGATTGAGTTATCGCTTGTAGCTGTGGTAGCATCAACAATTGGTACCAGCCAAGAGTAGTCCCATTCGTATTGTGAAGCCGTTGCAACATCGGTAACGTCAATATTTAGAGTGCCATTCCTGCAAATCTCAGTTGCTCCTGAAGTGAGGGATGGCGTTCCTGCCGGCGGGCCAGGGTTGATAGTAACATTATAGTCAGGGGTTGTTACAGCACAACCTGTTGCGATTATAGTCTCAACCAGGCTTACTGTTCCGGCTCCAGCGGCGCCCCATGTTACTGTTATTGTATTTGTACCTGCCCCTAATGTAACTACACCACCGGTTACAGTCCATGCATAGGTCCTTCCTCCGGCCGGAGCTGTGGTATAAGTTACCCCAGTCTGTCCGGCACATACGTTATTAAGACCTGATATAGAGGGTGTTGGTAATGGATTAATTGTCACTGTTACAGCCTGTGTCGCTATACAACCTGCTGCAGTATAGATGCTCATTGTACCATTCTTCACACCTGCTGTGGCTCCAGCTGATATTGATATATTATTTATCGTACCTCCTCCTCCTGCAAAGGCAAAGGCAGTATTTCCCTGGTCTGTTATACCCCCTGTGGTCCAATCGATGCTGTAGCCAGTTGGATTGTTTGTTGTGGCTGTATATGCCAGTGTGGTATTCTGTGCTCCGGCACTGTAACATACTGCTGCAACTGTCCCTCCTGTAGTAATTGTTGGTAGTGGATTAATGACCACCGATACAGCCTGGGTGTTAATACATCCGTTCGCATTGCGGATGTACATGGTCCCGTTCTTGGTCCCAACTGTTGCTCCTGCCGATATGGATATATTATTAACTGTCCCGCCACCTCCTGCAAAGGCAAAGGCTGTCCAGCCCTGGTCGGTTATCCCTCCGGTAGTCCAGTCTATCATGTATTCATTTGGACTATTTGCTGTTGCAGTGTACGCCAATGTTGTGTTCTGTGCACCTGCACTGTAACATACGGCTCCTATCGTTCCTGTTGTGGTAATAGTTGGAAGTGGATTTATTGCTACTGTTACGGCCTGGGAACCAACGCAGCCATTTGCATTACGTATATACATGATCCCGTTCTTGGTACCAGCAGTAGCTCCTGCTGATATTGCTATAGTATTTATTGTCCCCCCTCCGGGTGCAAACGCAAATGCTGTCCAGCCCTGGTCGGTTATCCCTCCGGTAGTCCAGTCTATCCTGTATTCATTTGGACTATTACCTGTTGCTGTGTACACCAGTGAGGTGTTCTGTGCTCCTGCACTGTAACATACAGCTCCGACGGTCCCTGTTGTGGTAATGGTCGGTAATGGATTAATTGTAACTGTTACAGCCTGTGTCGCTATACAACCTGCTGCAGTATAGATGGTCATTGTACCATTCTTCACACCTGCTGTGGCTCCAGCTGATATTGATATATTATTTATCGTACCTCCTCCTCCTGCAAAGGCAAAGGCAGTATTTCCCTGGTCTGTTATACCCCCTGTGGTCCAATCGATGCTGTAGCCAGTTGGATTGTTTGTTGTGGCTGTATATGCCAGTGTGGTATTCTGTGCTCCGGCACTGTAACATACTGCTGCAACTGTCCCTCCTGTAGTAATTGTTGGTAGTGGATTAATGACCACCGATACAGCCTGGGTGTTAATACATCCGTTCGCATTGCGGATGTACATGGTCCCGTTCTTGGTCCCAACTGTTGCTCCTGCCGATATGGATATATTATTAACTGTCCCGCCACCTCCTGCAAAGGCAAAGGCTGTCCAGCCCTGGTCGGTTATCCCTCCGGTAGTCCAGTCTATCATGTATTCATTTGGACTATTTGCTGTTGCAGTGTACGCCAATGTTGTGTTCTGTGCACCTGCACTGTAACATACGGCTCCTATCGTTCCTGTTGTGGTAATGGTTGGAAGTGGATTTACTGTGATCTGAATGGCCGGACTAGTATTGGAGCAAGGTCCGCTTACAAGTCCTGAGGTTACAGTTCTCCTATACCAAGTTGTCTGAGTTAGGGAGCCCGGAGTATAATTCTGGTTGTTATTTGTCCCTGATGCAGGGCCGAATCCTGCAACTGCTGAAGTAGTACTGCTTTCCCAAAGATAAAAATAATTGGATCCGTCACCTCCGTTTGGAAGAGTGCCGGTCAGGGCAGCAGGAGTTTGTCCGTTACAGATAGTCTGCGGTGCTGCTACGGTATTATTCCCGATCAGAGGGTGAACTGTAAGTGTTACATCTGTAACCGGTCCATTACATAACTGTCCTGATACGTTCCCTTCATCGGCAACATAATAATGATAGGTTCCTGCCGGAAGGGCGCCCGGATTATAAGTAGCTCCTGTAGCAAGGAATCCCGATTTGTCAGCATTTGCATACCAGTAAAATGTTGTTCCGGCAGGAACACCATGGGCTGCTGTCAGAGTTGTATTACCTCCAAGACAAACAGTCACATCTGGTGCAATCGGGGGTGCCGGGGCGGCTACAACTAAGATTCTTATATTTGTAAATACAGCAGGATCAGAGCCCCAGGGATTACATTTATTCCAGTTTCTCAGATATACGTCAAAATATTCACCCTGCCTGCAGGTGGCCGGGATTACAATTTGCTCACTTAATTGCCCGATAGACATAACTCCAAAAACCTCAGCCCCGGTATAACCGGCAACAGTTGTGGCAGGATTTACCCCACCTATAATTACAGGATCTGAAACACCAGTCCCCAATGTCGTCCCGATTGTATTCTGGACAGCCAGCCCATTATCCTCACCATATAGCCACTGTATTGTCCTGGGGTCAGTATTTGGAGTACCTGGTATTGGAACAGGAGGCTGACAGTTCCATGTACTGTTATCTCTTAAAACAATTGTATGCTCATTCCCCTCGCATACTTCAATAGTTGTAAGCCCGTCTGCATTATTTACAATCCGCAGTACCCCATTCAGATCATTATTGTCACGGGCATGCAGATCAAGACTATATTTTACAACCGAAGATCTCCCGCATGGATTGGTAATTGTCAGGGCTATCTCAAAAACACACTGGGCTACCGGGGAATAAACATGTGAAATAAAGCCCAGTCCGGTTGGGATATCATCATCAACTAAGGAAGTATAGTTAACAACTGTCCCATCTCCCCAGTCCAGTGACCATGTAGTGTTTTTATATATTCCATCAAATTCCGGGTCGGTTTGTTTTCCCGGAGTGAAAGGATCCGAATCTGCCCAGTCAATTGTAAAGAAAACGGTAGTGCCTTTATTTACACAAATAGAGGGTATCGGGAAACCTGTAAGTACATAAGGAGGTATACAATCGAGTGTTTTTTTGTATATCCTTGTAGGAACTGCCTGAAGAGTTCCAAACTGGTCTTCGGCAACAAAATAAAATGTATAGTCGTGATTTGGCAATAAATTAATTGGCGGACCCGGCAAACCTCCAAGCTGGTCCTTGGCCCGAACTGTAAAAGTTTTATTTATATCTGCCAATGGTACATCTATTACCCATGTTGAAATCCTGCCTCCGCTTGGGCCTACAATTGCTGCATTTTTTATGTCAAGTGATGTTGGTGGAGGTGGAAGTGGGTTAGGAGGAACAGGAAGCCAGTTCTGATTAATCAAAATCACATAAACCTTACCTACCTGATTAATCCCATATTTAAAATCCTCTGAATAAACATGAGGTGTAACAGTGGGTGTTCCTCCAAACCAGCCTGGCTGGGCAAACAAACTTATTGATGATATAATTAATAATGAAAACAGGGTAATCAGTTTCCTCGCTTTCATATAGAGTATATTCTTTATTTCCGAACTAAATGACGTTGCCATGTCAGGTTGTTTTAGTACAAACAAAAAATGAAGCCTCTTCGTCCGCTTTAAAATTAATAAAGGCGGATTAAGACTGAAAGTAAGACTTAAAGATAGGAAAAAAGGTTGCATGATTTTGGGAGGTGAGGTGGGGAATTTTAGGAAGGGTGTCTATGGGATTATGATTTTCTTATTTATTGAAATGGCAGAAGGCGGAGGGCGGAAGGCGTAAGAGGAAATCCAATCTGGCCTAAATGATTGAATTTATGTATTCTGTGATGGTGGAGGGCAAAAAGCCGTTGGCCTAGTTGTTAAAGTCCTTGAAATCACAAAACAAGATCCATTCTGCAAAGATTATGGATTTTGAATTTCTGAAAAACGAATATATTGAGGTTTGGGGGATGTTGGGTAAATTGATTAAGCTAATAATTGGTCTAAGTTTGAAGGAGTAAATCCCTACTGCCTTCAGCCCTCCGCCATCCGCCTTTAGAAATTCTTTCATAAATTCAGTCCCGTGATTAAAACAGTGATTAATAACGTTATTAACTAACGAAACAATGGCACGAAGAAACCTAAATGAAAGAAATATCCGAAGCCTGAATAAGACTTCAGGAGGAAAAAGTTATTCAGTGACTATCCCGCTGGAATTTATACGGAAACTAAAATGGAGGGGACGACAGAAACTGGTGATCAGGATGTATGGGAAGAAGGTTATTATAGAGGACTGGGAGGGGTAGGAAGCGGTGAGATGTGAGCGTGGAGTGAAAAGGTATTCGGATTACTGATTACCGATTACTGATTACCAGATTTCTAACAAATTATAGGTCTCCACAATCTTAACATATTATCTAAACCTATCCTGATAACCCGGATTCTCCTTCATAATGGTAACACTGCTCGGATAGTTTTCAATAAACCAGATAAGAAATGCAGTTATATCAATTTTTCCCTCAAGCATTTTTTTAGAACGTGTTTTATAAAGCTGGGTTGGATCAGGAATGGATAATATTTCTTTTACCTTATCTGTTACATTTTCTGATGACGGGAAATGAAAAAGCAATCCGCATCTTTGTTCTTCCTCGAGGTAGCCCATCAGTGGCAGGCTGTTCACATAAACTACCGGTGTACCAAGTACTGCTGCTTCCGATGCCATTGTACCGCTTTCGGAAATAAATAAACTACAGAAGTTCAATATATCATGTATTCTTTCAGGAGGTACATTAATTACAAAAGGTTCAAACTCCGGCTCAATCTTATCTGATTCGCTGGAAATAAATACTTTAAATCCTTTATCCAGTAATAATTCTATTAGCTGGTTTTTGGTTTCATGATTTAAACCTGAATGACCGATGTCATGATTTGCATGCCACGAAACAAAACGTAGCAACACATATTTTTGATCTTTTTCAATATTAAGAAGTGAATATATTTGTTCATCAGGTTTATAATAATTTGTATGAAGATAAAAAAGCTCGGTAAAACTGTTGAACCTTATTTGCTTTGATCCGAAATCTCTTTTAAAACACGAAGGATTGAGAAAAACAGATGAAAAGGGCTTATAGAATATGTGCCCTAAAGTGGCATGTTCAGTGTCGTCAATAGCAATATGAGGCGTTCTCCGCACCCTTGATACCTGGGCAGCATATGGTGAGGCGAAACTAATAAATAAATCCGGCTTAAATTTCAGTGCCTTTCTTAGCAGGCGCATATCTGCGACCAGCATATAGAAAAGTTTTCCGAGCACATCATTGCTGCCTTTTCCCCTGTCATAAAATGGAATATTATAATACTTTAACAGGTAATGAATGATTGATCTGTTCCGTGCCGTTACAAATATCTCATTTCCTTTCTCCTGCATGAGTTTTATAAAATTCCTGAAATAATGAACGTGTGCCGGATGCCCAATGTCTATGAAAATCTTCATTCAATACTACATATTATCTTTCCGTGAGATCACTTCATCAATGTTTTTAACAACTCTTGCAGGTTGCCCGAAAGCAACAGAATCAGAAGGAATATCCTTTGTGACAAGAGACATTGCCCCTATAATGACATTATCACCTATAGTAACTCCCGGCATGATCACAGACTTCACACCAATAAACACGTTATTACCTATTTTTACATTTCCGTATTCAATATCCCCCCATAGTTTAAGCGGTCCACCCTGTTTGTCCTGTGTATGATCCAAAATAATGCAATCACGTGTAATATAACAATTATCTCCTATTTCCACTGAATAACTATTGTGATGATCAATGTAAGCCTTTGGGGAAATATATGTGTTTTTGCCGATCCTGATCTTCCGGATCTTCCGGTAAATAAACAATCTGAATCTCAGCCTTGACTGTGAGATAATCCTGAAAATATTTATCTTTTTCTTCATCCCGGATACTTTTTTAATTATCTATGAACTCCCTGAACCATAATTCAAGATTTATCCACTTCCAGATATTTTTTGAGATGTTAATCTCTTTTCTGAGATGCCTGTTATATAAGCTCAAGGCTCGTTTATTATCTATCAGGTATCTTCCCCTGAAAGATTCTGAATTCAACAGATCATTAATGAATGAAACATAAAATTTCTCCCTGAACCATTCATCTTCCGGAGTCTGAAATCCGATTTTATCCTTCCTTGTCCTTATTTTTTCCGGTACTATTCCTTTTACAGCTTCTCTTAACAGGACCTTTGTGGAACCATTTTTCATTATTTTTTGAGATGGCTGGGATAATGTAGTTTCAACCAGCCTGTAATCGAGGAACGGAACACGTGATTCGATTGAAAACCACATTGAGTTCCTGTCTTCCCATTTTAAAAGGTGTTCAAGCTTGTATTCAAAATGATTTAATAAAGCCTCATTTAAGGTCAGGGATGAGATCAGAGAATTTACATCGGTACTACCCTGAATCAACTGTGATCTGAAATGATTATGTATTGCACTGTTCTTTTCTTTGACCTCTCTTCTTAATACTGAAGGCATCATGAGAAACAAAAAGGTATTCAGACCATAAAAAGATCTATGATTCAGATAATAATCTGAAGCTTCTGATAAGAATCTGATCCATTTCAGCTTTTGAAATAACTCCTTAAAAAGATAACCGAAGAAGTAATGATATCCGGCTAGTTGTTCATCCGCACCCTGTCCGTCGAGTAGTACTTTTACCTTACCGTGGGCTAACTGCATCACTTTATACTGTGCATATATTCCTGTAGTCGGGAATGGTTCTGCATGAGCTCTAATCAAAGATAACTGATCTTCAAACAGTGTTTCGGCTGAAGGATATGTATAAAACATATTTTTGAGGACAGGAGTGTACTCTTGTATGTAAGCAGTTTCATCTCCTCTTTTACCCATTCCGTATACTGCAGAAAAAGTATTTACATCGTTTAATTGGAATCTCTTATTTAGAATCGATGTTATTGTTGATGAGTCTAAGCCTCCGCTTAAACATACCCCGACAGGAACATCACTTCTAAGCCTCAGTTTAATTGATGAGGTAAGCATCTCCAGATACTCATGCGACGGAATTGAAGGCTGTATAAGCTTATCTCTTATTTCGTACCATTTAGCTTTAACGATTTCCTTCCCCTTAATCTCAATATATGTACTATGCTGAAGTTTATTAATATTTTTAAAAAAAGTTGCATAAGAATGATCGGTCCGGTTAAATACAAGGTAGTCGTAAACAGATTGGTAATCAGGTTCATTTTTCTGATTGTATACCTTAAGAATTGGTGGAATCTCAGAACAGAAGATAAATGTATTACTATCCTGGTAATAATAAACAGGTTTTACTCCAAAGCGGTCCCTGACAATAAATAAGGATTTATCTTTTTTGTTCAGTACTGCAAATGCAAACATACCGTTAAGCTTATCCAGACAACTTTTACCCCATTCAATATATGAATAAAGCAATACCTCAGTATCAGAATTCGACTTGAAGATGTAACCGCGGGCAATAAGTTCCTCTTTTAGCTCGATATAATTATAAATCTCGCCATTCAATATAATAATATATTGTCCACTTTCATCAATCATTGGCTGATGGCCATTGACTGAAAGATCAATAATGCTGAGCCGTACAAAACCCAATCCAATTTTACCGTCGATATACGTACCTTCATCATCCGGACCCCGATACTTCATTGCCGCCATCATCTCCCGGATCAATAATTCCTCAACAGGATTATTATCGAAGCGTATTATTCCGCAAATTCCACACATTTTAACTTGCTATTGATATCTGATGAGTCTGGAAGGAGCTTTCAAGTGGTTATTACTGACACCATCCCAGCATTTTGAGTTTTTGGGACGAATTAGTCAGTATATTGTACTTTTTGGAGACTTCAAGTGAATTTTTAGAAAACTCAGACCAGCGGCCAGAGTTATTGCTGAACTTAATCACTGAATTAACAATCTCTTCAACACTTCTCTGGTTAATTAAATAGCCGTTATAATCATTTATGCATATTTCTGGAATTCCGGATACTTTAGTACTGATAACGGGCAAACCATAACTTACAGCTTCCATCAGAACAACAGGTAAGCCATCCGTTTCCATACCTTTGGATATTGAAGGAAGGATAAATAAATCCAGGTTTCGAAAAAACATATCTTTTGCTTCATTTTTGATCAGCCCATGAAACATAACATTTTCTTTTAAATCATTTTTCTCCACATATGAAATCATTTTCCTCTTAAGAGGTCCATCCCCTCCGAGATTGATGATAAATTTAAAATCCAGTTTCCTGAGTTCTTTGATCGCAGGTAACAGATAGTTAATTCCCTTCATTTCGACAAAATAGCTTAAAAACCCTATTCTGAGGATATCCGCCTCAACAGATGAAACAGATCCTGTAATTCCTTTTGGAGAAAATACTCCTAACGGGGAATAAAATAATTTTGATTTATCTTTTATGCTATACTTACCCGAAATGTAATTAATATTATAGCTGCTAATGGTCAGTACTTTACTTGCATTTAACACTAACGCAGGAAACCAAAGATTTCTTACATATATATCGTATGCATGACATGTAAAAGAATACGATATCCTTGTTTTAAAGTATTCTTTCAGAATCAGGCCTAAAATTGAAGATTGTGTCGCAAACTGGCAATGCAGATCAATCCTGTCCACCTTAAATAAACTTAAATCCAGCTTAAGGAAATAGCCTATGCTTTTTATTCCGTATACAAAGCTGTGTAAGTTTAAGAAGCATTTGAAGTATCTGACCGTAAAAATAATAGAAAAATAAAGCTTGTGCAGGGATATTTTCATCCGGTTATTAAGATAGATAATATTAATCCCTTTTCTTTCCAATATGTTTATCTTATCAGCATAAAAAGAGCCCTGGCTTCTTAAAAACAGGATGCTGAATTCTGATTGTTCGGCAAAAGCGAGTAATTCATCCATCATCCAGGGACCCGTATTCTTTATAATGTAGAATTTCAGCACAACCTGATTTTTAATTCATTCAAGTATTCTGATAACTTTCGCGGGAATACCGGCAGCCAGTGAATTGGATGGAATGTCTTTTGTTACCACTGAATTTGCACCAATTACAACATTATCACCTATACTAACACCTTTAGTGATAGTAACCTTATCGCTGATCCATACATTGCTGCCAATAACTATGGGCTTTGTACTAAACCCGGCCATATCCATAATTCCATTTTTTATATCATACCGATGATCATGATCCAGGATTGAAACGAACTGTGCAATAAAAACTTTATTCCCAATTACTATTTTTTCGAAAGCAATTATCCTGCTGAAAGAGTTTATACCGCAACCATTTCCAATAGTTATAATGCCTTTGGATTGCAATTCAACATGATCGCGTATGTTTATCTTTCCGCTGACTGAAAGAGTAGCACCTTTTGAGACTATTAATTTAAAATTTCTCCCGATGTAAGATATACGTTCTATCCTGACACGTCGGAAGAAAATGATCTTAATCAGAATGAATCTTACGAATGCAGAAAATTTAATTACCAGGCTTGTCTCGAAAAGCTGCAATTTTTTGAATTTAGTTCGTTTCTAAAAATGGTTCCAGTTTATTTTTAACGATTGCCTGCCAGTGATAATCCATTAAAGATTCCCGGATTTCTTTTTCGTTTATAAGATGCCTCCTTTCATAAAATTCAATCAATGCATTAGCAAAATCCTCAGGAGTATCATCGCATAAAATACCGTTGCTTGCATTTATCACCTGCCTGTTAACATAGGTATTTGTTGCTATATTGAATAAACCGGAAAGAGCGTATTCAAATGTCTTGGTTGCAGGCTGATGCTCATAATAGGGAGTGATAGGAATAAAGGAAACTCCAATATTACATTTGTCAAAATATTGATATAAATCAGAATATTTTTTCCTGCCTAAAAATTTAACGATGTCATTTAATCCAAGCTTGCTGATGGTATCCTGTATCAAATTAATATCCTGTTGAGTCCCAAAACCAATAATTGTATAACTTACCTGTGCCCCGGAAGATTTCTCAGATTTTAAAAAGATGGCCAGACCCTCAATGGTTTTATGTATGTCCCTTATATGAATTACACCTACATATAACAGATCCATTCTGTCATAAGATCGTTTCCTCGATGATAATATATCGGCTCCAAGAGGTAATACTAATGTCTCATCCTTCCTCAAATGAAGTATTTCAAGTAATCCCCCGGAAATTACAGAAACCTTATTGAAAAAATAGGAATCAAATCTCATTAAAAAGTTCATAAAGGATCTTTTATATATATTATGACTCAGATCACCGGTGCGGTAATCCAGGATCTTAAGCTTTGAATTGCAAAAAAGTCCAATTAAAAAACAAAATTTAAATTGTACCGTGAAAATTACATTAAATCTGATTTTCTTTGAAACTGAGAAAACAGTCAGGAAAAACAATATCAATCTTTTGATCCTTCCTGAATTAAAGGGTATATAAATAATATCTACACCGGGCAATGTCATCTTTTCAAATCCCTGGTCAATACAGATATAGGTAATATCATATCTGTAACATAAATATTCACAATATTTATAGGTGTCAGTATGATACCCAAACTGATTATGATAAACTATTAACAACTTTGGCCGAT
>CAYLYN010000047.1:0-3911 GCA_964387565.1 uncultured Rikenellaceae bacterium
ATGAAAAAATCAGGATGGCTTATTGCAGTGTTGTTAGTCAGTTGCTCACAAAATAACTACATACCTGAAGCTGAGCAATGGACCACCCATGAAGTAACTCTGATATCTGACAAAGATTTCAGGAATGGTTACACTGACATTGAGGTATGGGCTGTTTTTTCAAATGGAAAAAATGATTCGCTCATAAGGCCTGCATTCTGGGATGGTGGAAGAGCATGGAAGATAAGGTTTGCACCACCCGATACTGGCTCTGTATGGAAATGGACAAGCTTTTCGGAACCATCTGATGATGGCTTATCAGGAAAATCCGGATCACTTAAATCAGTAAAGTATACCGGAAGCAATAAACTGATAAATAATGGCTTGCTTAAAATGTCTGATGGCAGAAGAAATGTAATCCATGCCAGTGGCAAACCTTTCCTTATCGTTGGTGACACCCCATGGTCCATTCCATTCAGGGCAACCACCTGGCAGGTAGAAGAATATGCAGCCGACAGGATGAAAAAAGGATTCAATGCTGCACTTCTGATGAGTGTTCAACCTGATATGTACGCTGAGGGACCAGAAGAAAGAAATACTGCTTTGGGATTCGAAAGGGGTTTTGCCGATCTACACCAGGGGCGTCTTAATTTACTTAATCCGGACTATTTCCAGTATCTAGATTCTCTTATTCAAATCCTTGTAGATCATGGCATTGTTCCTGTTTATCAGCCTGTCTTTCATGGCTTCGGATGGAAAGGAAAAACAGTACTTGGTCCATCTGCCGATACTTCAGAATATGCCCGCTACTGCAAATATCTTGTTGCCCGTTATGGAAGCATGCCGGCAATGTGGCTGGTAAGCGGTGATGCCCATGGACTGGATCCGGGGGTAAAGGAAGGTGGTGAGATGATCGAGAAATGGGATGCATATCACCAGCCTGCAGGCATACATTACAATCCTGCTGATGATTACCTGGCTTCCTGGGCAAACGGAGACAGTTCCCGATGCTTTCACTATAACAGATCACACCAGGCTGAAGAATGGCTCGACTTCCAGTGGGCGCAGACAGGACACGATGGGAAACATCTTTATCATAAGGTTGAAAGAATGTACGAAAACAAACCCACAAAAGCCTGCCTAAACGGAGAGCCAACATATGAGGGTATGAATGGCGGTAAAAACGGGCTGGGATGGTGGCAGGGAGAAGAGGCATGGAACCAGCTTATGCATGGCGGAACAATGGGAATAGTATACGGAGCAGTGTGCCTGTGGCAATGGAAAGTCACCCCTGATGAACCGGGATGGGATGTATGGACAGACGCACCAATGTCCTGGAAGGAGGCAGTGGCACTGGAAGGAAGTAAGTATGCCGGCCTGGTATCACGAGCATTCGATGGTTATGATTTTGCAGATATGGAAAAAAGACCTGATCTCACAGCTAACAGGAATCCAGTGCTTGCAAAAGAAGACTCCTTCTATATTTCCTATCTCGAAAAAGGCGGTGTAATAACTATTGATCCGCTGCCGACAGGCTTGCCATACAGGTGGTTTAATCCGAAAAATGGTGAACTTACAGCCGAAAGAATTACAGAAAGGACAATGACATTTACAGCTCCAGACAAAAATCCATGGGTCCTGATAATTGGTAAGAAAAAATGGCAGTAAGAAAGATGTATAAATACTTCAGATTAAATTTGTTAACATTACTATTCTGGTCAGTTACAATATTATTGAACAGCCAGACAGTATGGCTCGACGCAGATACAGGTAACGAAATGGATGATCTGTATGCGATTGTGAGGCTTGTGAAGGAACCAGGAATAATAATTGCAGGTATTAGTTCCGCCCACTTTAACAATCCCGATCTTCTTGTGTTTGAAAAATGGAATGCCTATGATACAAAAGGTCTTAATGCGGTCGCAGAAAGTCAGAGACTAAATGAGGAGATACTTAAATCACTGTCGCGTTCAGATATATCCCACCCTGTCGGTGCCGATCGTCAGATTGGCAGAGCCTGGGGACAGGAAGATCCACGTGATTCGAAGGCAGCAAGGGCGATAATTAAAGCCGCCAGGTCGATGCCTGACGGAAAGAAGCTTGATATAATTACAATAGGTGCAGTAACCAATCTGGCTTCTGCAATAATACTTGCCCCTGATATTCTGGAAAAAATCAGGTGTTTCAGCCTTGGGGCGAAATATGATCATATTACAGGAATATGGAACAAAAATGAATTTAATGTAAGGAATGACCTGAACGGTTTTGATTACATGATGAACTGCGATGGACTTGATATCACTCTTATGACCCTGGAAGCTGCATTCCCTTTTCAGTTTGACAGGGAAGAGACATACGCAAGGCTTGATGAGAGAATCCCTTCAGAAAAGATACTTGAACAACGCTGGATGGAACATAATCCACAGGATAAGACTCGCATAATGTGGGATCTGGCGCTTATTGAAGCATATCTTAATCCTGAATACGGAACAATTGTCAGAGCATCTGCACCACCTGAAAATAAACAAAGGGAAATAAAAGTATTTACCAGGATTGATGAAAAAAAACTGTCTGAAGATTTCTGGAAGGTTATTAAGAAAAAATAATATTATATCTGATATGAAAAGTAAATACCTTTTAACACTGCTAACCCTGATAATCACATCTCTTTATACCGGTTTCTATGCAGAGGCTCAATACCGGTTCCCGCTTAAGATCAGCGAGAATAAACGATTTTTCAGGGATGCTGACGGTAAACCCTTTCTCTATAATGCCGATACAGGATGGCAGATATTTACTCAGCTTACTACCGCTGAAGCCCTTGAATATCTTTCGTTCAGGAAAAAACAGGGTTTCAACACTTTCCAGGTTCAATTAGTTATGTCTCCCGAACAGGTAAACAGATACGGCCATAAACCATTTCTGGGCAATAACGATTTTGCACGACCAGATGAAGTATATCATGACCATGTAGCTGAAATTATTGCAAAAGCAGACTCCATGGGACTTCTTATTGTAATGAGCCAGCCCTGGCTTGGATGCTGCCAGGAAGGTTTTGGAGGACGACCTGACAAACCTTTCCAGGCAAACGGACCTGAAAAGAGCAGAAAATATGGTCAGTACCTGGGTAAAAAGTTTGGAAAATTCAACAATCTATTCTGGATAATGGGAGGTGATAATGATCCAAAGGGAGACAGATTAAGTCTGTTCGCATTCTTTGACGGTCTCCGCGAAGCAGCTCCCAAACACCAGCTCATAACATATCATGCATCCCCTCCTCACTCAAGTACTGATCTTTTCCAATATGCAGACTGGCTTGGCTTCAGTTTTATATATACATACTGGAGAGAAAAGCCAAATGAATGGGTCACTTCTGACCTTCAGCCTCATGTTTATGAAGCTGCGCTGATGGAATGGTCAAAATCCGATACAATGCCTTTTGTTCTTGGCGAGTCGCAGTATGAAGGATCGGGTAAAATAGATAATGATATGGGAACTCCTCAAATAATAAGAAGACAGGCATACTGGACCATGCTTTGCGGAGGAGCAGGACACGCATATGGATCTGATTTATGGAATTTTCCTTCCGACTGGAGGAGAATAATGGACTATCCCGGAGCATGGCAGCTCAAACACTTCAGGGAGTTCTTTGAAACTATACCATGGTGGACACTGATACCTGATGTGAAGCATCAGTCGGTTGTGGCCGGTTATGGCGAATGGACAAAAAATGATTTTGTTACAACTGCCGTGAGTGCCGACCGAAAACTTCTTGTATCGTACCTGCCGGAAATACAGCCTGTAACCGTTGATTTTACAACTCTTGCAGGCGAAAAATTCAGTATAAAATGGTATGATCCAAAAAATGGATCACTCCTGAAACAGACTACCTCATCTGAAAAGAAAGTGAAGAAACTCAATACACCTACAGG
>CAYLYN010000047.1:4011-24958 GCA_964387565.1 uncultured Rikenellaceae bacterium
TGTTAATAATTTCACAATACTCCATTGCCCAGGAATACAGGCTCCCTCTTTATAAAGGCATACCACCGGGGACAAAAGAAAATGGTATAACTGAAAAGATAAGATACGAGGATATAACAGTGGTGAGTCATGTTACGACTCCTGACATTACAGTCTATCTGCCATCAAAAAAAATGTCCACAGGTCAGGCAGTTATAATTTGTCCGGGAGGCGGTTATCACATCCTGGCATATGACTATGAAGGGTCAGACATTGCCCGTTACCTTAATTCTATAGGAGTTGCTGGTATTGTCCTGAAATACCGGCTTCCTGTTTATGGAAATTGTGAAGTACCTCATAAAACTCCGCTAATGGATGCACAGAGGGCCATGAGACTCGTAAGGCAAAATGCAACAAAATGGAATATAGATTCCTCCAAAATTGGTATCATGGGATTCTCTGCAGGAGGTCATCTTGCTTCAACCCTTGGAACACACTTTGATTATGGAAACAAAAATTCAGCTGACCCTGTTGAAAGGATTAGCTGCAGACCCGATTTCATGATCCTGATGTATCCCGTAATTACTTTCACTGATCCTTCAATGCACACTGGTTCCCGTGAAGCGCTTCTTGGAAAGGATCCGGATCCTGAGCTTGTAAAATACTATTCAAATGAACTGCAGGTAAAGTCAGACACACCTCCTGCCATCCTTCTCCTGGCTGATGATGACAAAGCAGTTCCGTCAGAAAATAGTATCCTGATGTACAGGGCGCTGCAGGCAAAAGGCATTCCTGCAGAGTTACACATTGTGTCAGAGGGTGGTCATGGCTATGGGCTGAGCACTAAAAACGAACATATCGGTTCATGGACAGGTAACCTGAAACTCTGGTTCAAATGGCTGGATAATATTAAAAAATGAAAGTGGCTTTCAGAAGGCAACAGTAATGCTGTTACCTCCTGAATAATTTAAATATACGACCCCTCCATTTTCAAATTGTGCCCATTTCCAGCATTCATTGCAGGATTGAGTTGCCTCCATTATTTTCCTTTCATTAACACTGACTGACACCGGTTTTTCAGTAAGCCTGAGAATTACATCACCCTTATCATCCCAGGTTGTAAATTCCATACGTTCTTTCCCGTAAGTAATTGATTTAACTACAGATGAAGATGACAGCAGGTGGTTTTCAAACGGCGCCAGTTCAGGCATTGCAGCCATGGCCCTGAGGTAGTGACGCACATAATCACCATATCCGTCAGTGAGCCAGATATCATCACGTATATACCTGTTTCGTCCGTCAGCTGCCACTGTGTATGTTGCCCAGTTAAGGGTTCTGACAGCATTTGTTGTGAAGGTTGAATCATGCGCAAGGTCAGCAAACATAAGTTCTACTGAAGCCTGACGTGATGAATGGCTGTTTCCGGGAACCCTGTAAACTGTCTGTTCATTCATTACAGTTACTCCATATTTCTCGTACTCGTGGTTTCCCAGTTCCCTGTAGGTCCATTCAAAAATTTTCCTTACCTCATTCTTCCAGTCCGGGAACAATTCCAGGTGCTCCATAAGGAATTGTGCAAAGCTGATGGCATTTGTCTGTGTATCACTCCATCCAGGTATATCCTCGAAAAATGGTCCCCATTTATTTGTTTTCAGGGGGTATTGCTTCATCCATTCGAGAAAAATATCAAAGCTCTTCCTGTAAAGCTCTGTTCTCTCAGGATCGAGTTTTTCAAGTTCTTCAAA
The DNA here is from genome assembly GCA_964387565.1 of uncultured Rikenellaceae bacterium. GTDB lineage: Bacteria > Bacteroidota > Bacteroidia > Bacteroidales > VadinHA17 > LD21. Next base: position 5,736 of record CAYLYN010000047.1, read on the forward strand.
CATCATCATTGTACCTGTCCAGTTTGAGGTATACAATGCAGGACGAACCTTTTTCCCGGAGCCCATATTGTCAAAAAGTGAACCCGTCTCTCCTGTTTTTGCATTAACCCTGAACGGCAAAGGAGACCGGAGGGAATCCCCTGTCTCAATTTTTGAGGATAATGTTGAAGCAATACTTTTTGCAGCATCCAGATATTTCCTCTCACCTGTCATCTTATATAGATTTACAAGTTCATATCCGAAACTTCCCGCTTTATCAGGCTGGGTTATCCATTTCCCATTGCGCATATCACCATCATAGACTCCTGAATGGATATCAGTATTATATGGATATGGGATAAAAGGCCATTTGTCCGCAGCAGATGACAGGGATCTTTCAAGGTAGGTATCTGCCAGATATCGCATGTTGTCAATCACTTCATGATCTCCCGTATATGCATACAGCAACCTCCATGATGACAGGGCCATATTAATCTGGTCACCCCCCAGCCCCCTCATATCATGATCAGGTTTCCATACCTGGTGATTCATATAATACTTCAGCCCGTTTGAATCAGTCTCCATTTTATTCCAGAAATTCCAAACCAGCATCAGTACCGTATCGTATGACTCTCCCTTGTCAGATGAAAACCAGGGAAGGATTGATCCGTCTGTTCTGCTTACTCTTACAGGATGATATTGAATAGTATCACTATATAATACTGTATCAGCATTTTCCTGATTTATCTTATGCTTTTTTCCACATGACAGGAAAATCATTCCAGATACTCCGGATAAAATTGTCAGACTGAAAATTGCATTGCGGATTAGTCTGACCAGGGTATCTTTTTCCATAAGTAATGTTTTTTCCATATAAAAATGATAATTTTATAGAAATGATCTGAAAAATCTGGTTTCCATCTGTTAATTTAGTAACAATTCATAATCTGTAATTAAATGAACCGAAGAAAATTTATAAGCAATACTGTTTTAACAACAGCCGGGCTCGGAATGACCCTCCCCGACGTAATTAAGATCCCCTCAACCTCAACCTCAACCTCAACCTCAACCTCAACCTCACCATCCGATACCATTAACCTTGGTCTGATCGGTTGCAGGAATATGGGTTATGGTGACTTGCAGCAGCATCTTGCCAATCCGGGAGTAAACTGTGTAGCACTTTGTGATGTTGACGAGAATGTTCTGAATGAAAAAGCCGCAGATCTTAAAAAGAAATTCAACCAGTCCCCGAAACTTTACAGGGACTTCAGAAAGCTTCTTGAGCAGAAGGATATAGATGCAGTAATAATCGGCACACCTGACCACTGGCACTGCCTGATGACGGTAAATGCCCTGCAGGCCGGAAAGGATGTCTATGTTGAGAAACCTATGGCAAACACTATCGCTGAATGTAATATAATGGTCAGGGCTGCAAATTATTACAAGGACCGTATAGTGCAAATCGGTCAGCAGCAGAGAAGCGGCTTCGTATTTCAGAAAGCGATGGAGATCATTAAATCGGGAAAAATAGGAAAGCTCAGGAGAGTGAATGTATGGGCAAATTTTTCCTATGGTGTGGGTCAGCCTGTCGTACCTGATGAACCTGTACCTGCTGGTGTTGATTTCGATATGTGGCTGGGCCCCGCTCCTTCCAGATCATTTAATAAAACCAGATTCCATGGCTCATGGAGAATGTTCTGGGATTACGGGGGTGGACTGATGTCAGACTGGGGTGTACACCTGATGGATATCGCTCTCTGGGCAAAGGATATAAAAAATGCTCCTGAGAAGGTCCTTGTTTATGGAGCCAACACATTTGAGGAACCAAGAATGAGAGAGACTTTCGATTCAATGAATATTATCTATCCCAAGAATGATTTTGTTATAAACTGGGATATGACAGCAGGTATTCAGAGCGGGCCATATGATTCGCCTTACGGACTTGCATTCGTAGGTGATCTGGCAACACTGACTGTCGACCGCAACAAACTCATTGTCAGACCGGAATGGGACAGCCAGGCAAAGAAGCCGAAGACCGAAGAGTATAAATATACAGAAGGAAAAGAATCACACGGAGAACATGCCAAAAACTTCATCGAATGTATAAGGACCAGAAAAAAACCGGCCTGCACCCCGGAAATAGGGAGAGCTGCAGCTGTGCATGTTCATATTCCCAATATAGCTGCCAGAACTGGCGAATCGATGCTTTTATGGGATGATGATAACAACAGGTTTACAAACAGCGAAAAGGCAAACCAGCTTATAACTCCGGCATATCGTAAACCATGGACCTTACCTGTAGTTTAATATCTGATTTAATAACACGGAGTAACACGGTGTTGAACACGGAGTTACACTGCTTTATCACTCCGTGACAACTCTGTGAAACCCTGTGCAACTCCGTGGTTAAAAAAATAAATCAAAAACAAATCCCATGATAACCAGAAGAAAATTTATCTCTACCACAGCCATTGCAGCATCTGCAGCAATGTTCTCATTGGATGTATTCGCCCTGCAGGGCAAAAAGAAACTTAAAAACTTCGGCTTTATAAGCGGAATTATCGGCAAGGAGCTGAAAGGTGACTGGAAAGCCGTTCTCAAACAAGCTGCCTCATACGGTTTTACTGAGATTGAAACCGGCAACTTCATGGGTGAATCATCTGAGACTTTCCTCTCATATCTGAAAAGCATCGGCATGAGTCTGCCGGTCGGAGGCTTTGATTTTAAAGCTTCGGAAGATGAACTAAAGAAAAGCATGGCACTTTTAAAAAGCCTGAAGGTGAAATACGCTGTTGTTTACTGGCCATGGTATGTTGGCGAATCGTTCAAACTTGAAGACTGCAAAAAAAGTGCTGAACGACTGAATTATCTTGGAAAAGTATGCAAAGAAAATGGCCTTATCTTCTGCTGGCACAACCATAACAGGGAATTCATTCCTATGGAAAATGGTCTGCCGTTCGACTACCTTATGAACAATACAGATAAGAACCTTGTATTCTGCGAGCTCGACTTATACTGGGTGAAAAAAGGCGGCGCCGATCCATTGGAGGTAATGAAGAAATACCCGGGGCGTTTTCCTGTCCTCCATGTAAAGGATATGGCTCCCGGTGATGCACAGGATTTCGAGTGTCCCGGTTCAGGTGTCATCGATTTTCCAGCGCTTTTCAAAGAGGCTGACAAGCAGGGTATAAAACATTATTTTGTGGAAAGGGATAATGTACCCGATGGCCTTGCATGTCTTAAATCTTCAGGTGAGTATCTTAAGAATGTGACCTTCTGATAATTTTGTCATTATAATTTTTATGAAAACCCTCTATCCTGCTCCGTTGCTTTTAGGTCTTAGCCTGATAACAAATGTATCATGCAAAGACAATAAAAAGACAAGTGAGAACAACAGGCCTAACATACTCTTTATTGCAGTGGACGATCTTCGGCCTGAACTTGGGTGCTATGGAAACAGGATAGCATCTTCGCCGAATATTGACAGACTTGCCACAGAAGGCGTTCTTTTTAAAAGAGCTTATTGCAATATTCCTGTATCAGGAGCCTCAAGGGCCAGCCTTATGACTGGTACAAGACCAACAAGCTACAGATTCATAGATTATGACACTTGGGCAGAAAAAGACAATCCTGATGCGATTACATTGCCCCGGTATTTAAGAAACAACGGTTATTATACAGTTTCCCTGAGCAAGGTATTCCATCATATGTATGATAGTAGAAATGCATGGGATGAAGAATGGCGGCCATCCGGAAAGGGATCATGGCGAAATTATATACAGGAGGATAACCTTAAAATCGACACGCTCATCAAGCGCGGGATGCCATTTGAGTGTGCAGATGTCCCCGATACAGCATATTTTGACGGGAAAACGACACAAAAGGCACTTCATTTCCTTAGAAACTCCGCAAGTAAAGGAAAACCTTTTTTCCTGGCGGTGGGTTTTCTTAAACCACATCTGCCATTTAATGCTCCTAAGAAATACTGGGACCTTTATGATCCATCTGAAATTGGGATTGCCGGGAATCCAAATCCGCCGGAAAATGCTCCCCGGCAGGCTATTCATAACTGGGGAGAACTAAGACAGTACTTCACAATCCCTGATAAGGGTCCTCTAACTGATTCTGCTGCCAATAAGCTCCGTCATGGTTATTATGCATGCCTCAGCTATACAGATGCCCAGATAGGCATGTTACTAGAGGAGTTGAAAAAAACAGGATTAGATAAAAACACAATAGTGGTGCTCTGGGGTGATCATGGATGGAACCTGGGAGAACATGGTCTGTGGTGCAAACATTGTAATTTTAATACCTCATTAAATGCTCCTCTTATATTTAAGGTGCCTGGTGTGACGAAAGGAGAAAAGAATAATAGTATAACAGAATTTATTGATATATACCCTACATTATGTGAATTGACAGGGCTGCCCTTACCGGACCATCTTGAAGGACAGAGTCTGACCGGCAGACTGAATGATCCCGGAAAGGAAGAAAATGATTATGCTGTAAGTAAGTTTTTTGCCGGAGTGACTCTTATCGAAGACAATTATTTTTATACGGAATTCATTAATAATAATGATTCAATAGTGGCAGATATGCTCTATGATCACGAATCTGACGCTGATGAAAATATCAATCTGTCAAAAAGAACTGAATATGAGGATGTAGTTAAAACCTTGTCATCACAGCTTAAGAAAAAAAGAGGTAAAGCATTTTTGAAGAATTAACATTATATTTAATAGCATATAAAATTATTCAGCCGTGTCGACAGATATAAGACACATATGGTGCGGAGGGCATATACAGAAACCTGCTGTTAAACTGAAGGCAGGAGATCTTTCAATGATATATGAGAACGGAAGTATAAGGTATATCTCAGCAGGGAATAATGAAATAATAAGGATGGTATATTCTGCTGTCAGGGACAGAGAGTGGCTGAATGTGAAACCAGTTATCATCAGCGAATGGATTGAAAGGGCTTCCAGTTCATTCAGGATAGAGTATAAATGCATCTACCGCAACAGTGAAATTGATTTTACTGCTACTTATGTAATAGAGGGCAGGCCTGACAACACCATAATGTTCATAATGGAAGGTGAAGCAAGTTCATCATTCGAGAAAAACCGAATAGGATTTTGCCTTCTCCATCCTGTCGAAGACCTGGCCGGTAGATCATGTACTATCACACATACAGACGGAAGCATTGAACAGTTATCCTTTCCAGCTTATATCAGTCCACAGCAGATATTCACTGATATAAGATCAATGAAATGGAACACAGGTGAGCTTGAATGCCAGATTGAATTTTCAGGAGATATTTTTGAAACAGAAGATCAGCGAAACTGGACAGATGCCTCATTTAAAACATATTCCACTCCTCAGAGTCTGCCTGCCCCTGTAAAAGTTAACAAAGGGGACAGGATATCTCAAAAGGTCATTTTCAGGGCAGGGCATCCTGTAAAGAATATGGAAGAGGAAAATGAGATTATTGATATATCTCTAAACACAGAAATATTATTTCCTCTTCCAAAGACAGGAGTTGGCCGCTCGACCCGAATTACTCCACTGGATGAGGATGAAATTGCAATTCTCAGGAATATTGAATTTGATCATTATCGATGCGATCTGTATCTTTTTAATCCGGATTGGGAACAAACAGCTGATAAAGCTGCAGAAGAAGCAAATAAACTCGGTTATTTAACGGAACTGGCTCTTTTTTTCGATGACAATTACAGGGATCAATCTGAATCTTTCTTGAAATGGATAGATAAGGTAAAGACTGTTCCTGGGATAATACACCTTTTTCACAGAACAGAACAGGTTACTCCCTCAGACCTTGAAGAGTACCTGATACCTTTATTACGAACATCAATTCCTGTAGTCCTCATCTCTGTGGGAACCAATGCTAATTTTGCTCAGCTTAACAGTAATCCACCTGCCGCAGAGGCAGGTGACATGATCTGCTATTCTATTCATCCTCAGGAGCATGCGTCGGACAATATTACACTTATTGAAAACATAAAGTCACAGGCTTATACCGTTGAGAGCTCAAGGAGATATTCAGGCAAACGAGGAATATGGGTTTCACCGGTAAATCTTCAGAGACGCTTTAATGCAAATATTGAAAACTTTGAATCGCAAACTTCAGATGAAACAATGCCATACCAGGTTGACAGCAGGATGATGTCGCTGTTTGGAGCATGCTGGACCGCCGGAAGCATTAAATATCTTGGTGAATCAGGGATTGAGGGAATCACATATTATGAAACTGCAGGCGAAAGAGGAATTATACAGGGAAATATAAAGACACAATGGCCCGATTCTTTCCGCTCGGCACCGGGTAAGATATTTCCTGTCTTTCATATCTTCAGATGGGTTCTTGAAGATAAATCGTTCAGCATTATAAAGAGTACCAGCTCCAGGCCTCTGAGTGCTGATGTACTGGCACTTCGTAAGGGATCTTTATTGAAAATAATCATATTCAACACAGGTGCTGAGAACCTTACTGTAATTATCAATGGCGATTTTACCGGCTTAACCAGGCTCAGTCTTGAAACTGATACATTTGAAAATTCCGGTACTGATCCGTCATGGTTAACAAACACGGCATGGTCATCTGTTCCGGAAGAAAATACGATTTTACTCAGTCCCTATTCAGTCACCTTCCTGAAGGGAAGCATCTGCGATCAATAATTCAAAACTACATTATGTCACATCAGCACTTTTAAAATCAATAAAAAACCTTAAACAATAAACACTGAACCTTTAACCTGATTAGAATGATACTAGTACAAAATTATGCTCTTGCTGTTTTCTTATGCTTTGTTGCAATGGTCTGCTGGGGATCGTGGCAGAACACACAGAATCTGATCGGAAAAGAGTGGCGCTTTGAACTCTTTTACTGGGATTATTCCCTTGGTATTCTGCTCTTTGCCCTGATAATGGCCTTCACCTTTGGCAGCATGGGTAACCAGGGCAGAAGCTTTATTCCCGACCTGGCACAGGCTGATCCCAAAAACCTTTTTTCCTCAGCACTGGGTGGATTTATCTGGAATATCGGTACTTTGCTGCTTGTGGCATCAATATCAATTGCTGGGATGTCGGTTGCATTCCCGATTGGAGGAGGGATCGGATGGACACTTGGCATATTAATTAATTACATAGGCAAGCCGGAAGGCAATCCTGTTTTCCTTTTTGGAGGAACAGCAGTTATTATACTTGCTATTCTTGTAAGCATGCAATCATACAGAAAGCTTGCGGATCATCAGAAGAAACCCTCTTTTAAAGGTATTGCACTGGCCTTACTTGCAGGTCTTTGTATTGCCTTTTTCTACCGGTTTGTAGCCGCCTCTATGGCGACTGATTTTGGACCTGCAGACGCGGGCAAGATCAGTTCATATACTGCTGTTGTATTTTTTTCAATCGGGGCACTATTGAGTACCATAATACTAAATCCCTTCTTTATGGCAAAACCAGTGCAGGGTGAGCCTGTCAGGTTTTCGGAGTGGCTCAGGGGAGGAACAAGGGCACATCTGTTAGGTATGCTCGGCGGAGCAATATGGTGTCTTGGAAATTCAGTGAGCTTTATGTCGGTAGGCGCAGCAAGCCCTGCAATTTCCTATGGACTCAGCAATGCAGCCCCTGTTGTTGCAGCTCTATGGGGCATATTTGTATGGAAAGAGTTCAGGGATGCACCTGAGGGAACAAATCTGCTTCTCACACTTATGTTTGTGTTCTATATAATAGGCCTGGTACTGATAGTATATTCACGTTTTGCTTAAAAAGGTTCCCCCTTCAAAAGGGGATCTGAAAAAACAACTTACATTAAGACTTTATAAACAACTCAATATGAACAAATTAATTTATACAATCTTTCTGCTGGTTCTTTGTAATGTAATTGCCAGCTCACAGGAACACCCCTGGGAGGGACCTTCGGCTGATTTCTCGCATGGAAAACTTAAAGTCTCTGAAAATAAAAGATTTATTGTATATGAAGATGGTACTCCTTTTTTCTATCTGGGCGATACAGGCTGGGAACTTTTCCATCGTCTGAACAAAGAAGACACGGAAAAATATCTTGAGAACAGGAGAGCCAAAGGATTCACTGTAATACAGGCGGTAGCTCTTGCCGAACTCGATGGTCTTAATACGCCGAACATGGAAGGGAACAAGCCTCTTATCGGCAATGATCCCCTTCAGCCGGATGAAGCATACTGGAAGCATGTTGACTGGGTTATTAAAAAGGCTGCTGAAAAAGGACTGTATATTGGACTGCTGCCCACATGGGGAGACAAAGTGGATCCGCAGAGATGGGGTAAAGGGCCGAAGATTTTCAATGAAAAGAATGGATTTGAATATGGTAAATGGATAGGCACGAGATACAGGGATTATAAGAACATAATCTGGATAAACGGTGGCGACAGGCAGGGAGGCGGGGATAATTATCCTGTATGGGATGCAATTGCCAGAGGCATAAGGTCAGCTGATAAAAACCATCTGATGACTTTCCACCCGATGGGTGAAAACAGCTCTTCGCAATGGTTCCACAACAGTTCCTGGCTCGACTTCAACATGGCGCAGACCGGACATGGACAGAGATCATATGCTGCTTATATAAGGTTTATCGTAAGAGACTATAACCTGAATCCTGTCAAACCATGTCTGGATGGTGAACCAAGATACGAGGACCATCCTGTAAACTGGAATCCGGATATAATGGGATGGTTTGATGAGGCTGATGTAAGACAGGCTTTATACTGGAACCTTTTCAGCGGTTCATTCGGACATACATACGGATGTCATCCGGTATGGCAGATGAAAACACCGGAAAGGGAAGCAGTTGGTCTTGTAAGACACAACTGGTATGATGTGCTGGACCTTCCAGGTGCAAATGATCTTATTCATGCCAGGAGACTTTTCGAATCACGTCCATTCACATCGAGAGTACCGGACCAGTCGCTTATAGTACCTTCCTATTACCCGGAGACTGATTATGTTGTGGCAACCCGCGGCGATGGTTATGCATTTGTATATTTTCCCACCGGATGGAGCGCAGAGATTGATCTCCGAAAACTGGGAATGGAGGCAATACATGCATACTGGTACAATCCGAGGAACGGGGAAACAACTTTAATTGAAACAATAGAAGTAATGAAACCATGGAAGTTCACTCCCTCATCTTCCGGCAGGGGAAATGACTGGATTCTTATCCTTGATGATGCTTCACGTGGATTCGACTTCCCGTACAGGTAATATGAAAACAGGATTAAGCTCTTACACATATACATGGGCTGTTGGTGTTGCAGGATCAATGCCAGCAGTACCATTAAAAGCCGAGGATATTATTGATAAAGCATCTGAAGCAGGACTGGGGCTTGTGCAGATAGCTGATAATTTACCTCTCGAAAAGTGGCCGGAGGAAAAACTCAAAGCACTTCGCAGGTATGGCGGTCAGAAAAATGTGATGATTGAAATGGGTGGTCGGGGAATGATACCTGACCATACTTTTTCATGCCTTATCGCTGCTGAAATACTGGGTTCACCTGTACTGAGAATGGTTATAGATGGTCCTGACTTTGAACCCGGCATCAATGAAATCAATGCAATAATAAGGGATATCCTGCCAGAATTGAAATCCCGTAATATAAAACTTGCTATTGAAAACCACGACCGCCTTAAAGCCCGTGAATTTGAGGAAATAATACTTGACGCGGGAAGTGAACTCGTGGGAATTTGTCTCGATTCTGTAAACTCGATGGGCGCCGGAGAAGGATTCGAGGAAGTGGCCAGGATATTGCTGCCTTATACGATCAATTTTCACATCAAAGATTTTACAATCCGCAGGGTATCACATAAAATGGGGATCATAATTGAAGGAGCCCCCGCCGGAAAAGGGATGCTGAATATCAGCGAGGTTGTGAACAGACTCAATGAGACAGGACAGTGTGACAGCGCCATACTGGAACTCTGGACACCTCCTGAACAGGATATTGAAAGCACAATAATCAAAGAGAACAACTGGGCTCAGGAAAGCATTGAATATCTGAAAAATGTAATAAACTGATCTGCGAATATCAGCGCTATCAGCGGGAAATATTTTACATGTTCCCGCAGATCGCACAGATTTACGCTGATTTTTAAAATAATGACATGGAAAAACTAAAATTTGCAGTATTGGGATGCGGATTCTGGTCAAAGTTCCAGATCGGCGCCTGGAGCGAGCTGGAAGGGGTTGAACTGACAGCAGTATATAACAGGACTCTGTCGAAAGCTCAGAAAATTGCTGAATATTTCAAAGTTCCGGCCATTTATGATGATGCTGAAAAACTCTTCAGAAATGAAAAACCAAATTTTGTTGATATAATAACCGATGTGGATACTCATGCTAAATTTGTAAAAATGGCCGTTACTCACGGAGTTAAACATATCATCTGCCAGAAACCGATGGCTCCTGATTTTGAGACGGCTAAGGAGATGGTGGATATATGCAGGAAATCTGGCGCAAAACTCTATATCCATGAGAACTACAGGTGGCAGGCCCCTGTCCGCAGGTTTAAACAGGTCATCGATTCAGGTGTTATCGGAATGCCTTTCAAGGCAAAAGTAACCTTCCTCTCGGGCTTCCCGGTTTTTGATAATCAGCCATTCCTGAAGGAGCTCGACCATTTTATCCTGACTGACATGGGTTCCCATATCCTTGATGTTACAAGGTACCTTTTCGGGGAATGTTCAGAATTATGGTGTGAGACAAGGGCGATAAACAAGGGGATAAAAGGTGAAGACCTTGCTGTTGTATTGATGAATATGAAAAATGGAATCCCTGTCTATACTGAAATGTCTTACGCGTCTGTTGTTGAACACGACACTTTCTCAACACTTCATATCCATGTTGAGGGAGTTAAGGGTTCTGTATTCCTGGGGCCCGATTTCGAAATAAGAACGACAACAAGAGAGGGAACCATATCTGAAACAGTGAAATTCCCATCATATCCCTGGGCCGATCCCGACTATATCGTAAATCATGAAAGTGGCATTCATATTAACCGCAACATACTGGAGGCGATAAGGGGAAAAGGTAAAGCAGAAAACACAGGTGATGATAACCTTGAGACGGTAAGACTTATCTGGGCATGCTACGAATCCGCGAAAAGAAGAGAAATGATAAAAATAGAAGAGTTTATTTAATATTATACGCATAAAAGATGGAAAAAGTTACACTCGTTGGAGCTGGAGGTAAAATGGGATTTCGCCTCACTCAAAACCTGAAAAACTCCGGTTACGAAATGACCTATCTTGAGATCAGTCCCCAGGGGATGCAGAAGCTCGGCGAAAAAGGAATCGCAGTTACCCAGGCAGACAACTGTGTTCCCAATGCCGATGTTGTTATCCTGGCCGTTCCGGATGTGGCACTCTCGATGGTTTCAAAGGAGATGATCCCGATGATGAAAAGCGGTGCTCTTGTAGTTATCCTTGATCCTGCCGCTGCCCTTGCAGGTAAACTCTATTCCCGCAATGACGTGGCATATTTCATTACTCACCCGGCCCATCCGTCAATCTTCAACTGGGAACCCGATGAAGAGAAAATGAAAGACCATTTTGGAGGAATAGCAGCTAAACAGGCAATTGTATGCGCCCTTATGAGTGGTACTGACGAAGATTATGCAAAGGGTGAGCGACTGGCATGTACCTTTTACGGCCCTGTCAGCCGGTCCCACAGAATAACTGCTGAGCAGATGGGGCTGCTTGAACCTGCCCTGGTAGAGACATTAGCCTCTACCTGTATTTATGTGATACGCCAGGGACTTGATGAAGTAATAAAGAGAGGTGTTCCGGCCGATGCCGCCAGGGACTTCCTGCTCGGACATCTCAGAATACAGATGGCTGTTCTGTTCAACGAACTCCCGGGAGCAGTTTTTTCAGATGCTGCAAATAAAGCTTTGCAGAGAGGACTGAAGGAATTTATAAAAGATGACTGGAGAAAAGTATTTGAACCTGAAAATGTAATGAACCAGATAACCTCAATAACATGAAAAAAATAACAGTATTAATATCAGGACTCATACTAATAGCCGGAATTAGTTTATACTCACAGGATAATAACTGGAGTCATTTCCGGGGAAGTAACCTTGACGGTATATGCCGCACTGCTAATATTCCTGTTAAATGGAACGACACAACCAATATCCTCTGGAAAGTTCCTATAAATGGTAAAGGATGGTCATCTCCTGTTGTCTGGGGTAACCAGGTCTGGATTACAACTGCTACAAGCGATGGTAAACAAATGTTCGGGGTATGCCTGGATAAAAAGACCGGGAAGGAGATCTTCAACCAGAAACTCTTTGAATCAGCTACTTCTTACTCCAAGCATGATTTTAATACATATGCCACCCCAACACCTTGTATCGAGGAGGGATTTGTATATATTCATTTTGGAACTTCAGGAACAGCCTGCCTGAAAACAAATGACGGTTCTGTTGTATGGAAACGCACAGATCTTAACTGTGAACATGTACAGGGGCCGGCTTCCTCACCGATCATATATAAAAACATGCTTATCCTTCATCTCGAAGGAACTGATATTCAATATATTGTTGCGCTCGACAAAGCAACAGGCAAGACAATATGGAAGACGGACAGGCCGAAAGAGCTGTATGACAAGCTTACACCGATAGGAAAAAAAGCATATATAACTCCAATTGTCATAAAGGTAAACGGGAAGGATCTGCTTATATCAAATGGTTCAGCAGTATGCATTGCATATGACATTCTTACCGGCAAAGAAGTCTGGAGGTTTGTACAGGGAGAAGATTCAACTATCTCGATGCCTGTATCAGAAAATGGTATGGTATACTTCTATACAGGATTCGTTACCCAGCCGGACGGGGAACAATATTCTGAACTTGTAGCTGTTGATCCTGCCGGTAAAGGAGACATTACTTCAACACCTTATGTAAAATGGAGATTAAGGGAACCAATACTTCAGTTACTGACTCCTCTGGTTAAGGATGGCCTCATATACACAATCAATACAAAGAATCAGCTGATTTGTGTAGATGCTAAAACAGGAATACCTGTTTACACAAGGAGGATGACTGCAAAGTACAACTCATCCCCTTTTTATGCAGGTGGCAATATCTATTTCACATCGGTTGCAGGCGAAACTACTGTGATTAAGGAGGGAAAAAAGCTCGATATTGTCTCCAGGAATAAGATCTCCGGAGAGGTTTATGCTACTCCGGCTATCACCGGCAATAATATTCTTATCCGCACCGCAGACAATCTTTACTGCATAGGCCAGAAATAGGAGAAGTAGAATAAGTTTTATTAACCACAAAGATCACAGAGAAAATACACAGAGGACTCAGAGATTTAATTCTCAGTGTCCTCTGTGAAAACCTTTGTGTTCTCTGTGGTTATAAATTATTTGTGAGGTAGAAACATCTCTTCGTAGTGGGGCATCGGATCAAAGATGCCGCCTCCGGAAGCGTAGAAATCATCGTCGAGTTCGTACACTCCTTTTTTGACATCGACCCACTTTCCGTTCCTCCTGGGATGATAGCTTTTCATCGTTTCCCAGTTCCTGTAATTCTGATGCCCGTTGCTCTCCACCAGTCCCAGGTTTCCGATTCCGGGAAAGGATGCCAGCCTTGAGGCAACATTCTTGTTCCATTCAACCAGTACAGGACTGACAGTAAGATCGGCACAGAAACATGGTATATTTTTTTCGAATGCTGCCTGGGCTATCTTCATTGTCATACTCAGAGTCTTTGCAATTGCTTTAAGGGCCATTGCCTTGTAGCCCATATCAATACGTTTGAGGGCATCCTCAACTGTATGAGCGCTTTCATCTGCTGCCAGCCTTACCGGAATATCATGAACATCGATTTCAAGCTCTTCAGGGAATGGCTCTTCTATGATTGCAATCTGTTCGAAAGCTCCTATTTTTTTTGCATGGTCAATAAGCTTCAGAAGAGTTTCTTTCGATTCATATCTGCCATTGGCATCGAAGTAATAGGGAAGCTTCCCGTTCTTTGTATATTCTGTTCTGACACCCCCTATCGCCTGGTGGATAGCAGATAGCCTTGCCTTATCTTTTTCGAGCATCTCCGATTGTGTTCCCGGCTGTCCTATTTTGATCTTCATAAAGAAGTATCCCTGGTCGGTAGCAGCTTTTATCTCTTCTATAGGTATGGTATACGCCATCAGAGGTATGCCGGCAACTTTGTTATGCTTATGTGAAAGAGCCGGCTTATATGCCTCCGGAATAAGTTCGTCAAATGTTTTGAGATTATTTTCTCTGGCAAATAGTAACCAGGCTGCATTATCAGGTGCCACAAGCGCATTAAGGGCAAATGTTTTCCGGAGGGAAGGATTTGCAGTTATCTTCTTTCCATATTCGTATACCTCAGGATATAATAAATCAAGAAGTTCAACCGGAGATGTGAAAGTTTCACCCTTGATTATCTGCATTGCTCTTTCCGTCATAGCGTACATGAGAGAGTTTCCTCCGCTTTCGGAATGGGAAGCAAAAACAGCTGCATCCGACCAGAGCACACTTTGTGAACATAATCCTATTGAAAGGTTCCCTGATTCACTCTGCATGTATGCGATTGACTGCCATATCTCACTCATGTAGCCTCCCTTGAAACCGAAAGGCCTGATGAGTGGCTCTCTCTCAAAGTTGGCGTTCACTCCTGCTATCTTAATCTTTTTAGATGGGAGCATACTGGCATGTGGCTTTCCTGACATATTCAAAGGATTTGCCAGTACAGCCGCGCCGGCAAGTGATACTCTTGAAATAAATTCCCTCCTGCTTTGCATCTTATCATTTTAAAGTTTCCAGGGACTACGATATTCATAATGTAGCATGCTGTTTGCCTTCTCACTGTTTGTAAACTGTTCTTTATCAGCGTCCCACAAGAGCCTCTCCTGTGTTGCAACTGCTATGTTGGCCAGGTGTGCAAAAGAGGTTGACCGGTGCCCTTCTTCAAGTGGACAGAATGGTTGCTTCCTCGACCTTATGCATGAGAGGAAATTGCTTATAAGCCCTGAAGTGCTGTCAGCACTGCTGCCGTCATCAAGTATCTGGCTTGGATTCCTGAACTCCTCCTCTTCAACCTGTTTGCTCCAATTCTGGAACTGCCCTGCACGAGACGGGATTATCTTGTAACCTCTCTCGTTGGCATAAACATTTCCTTTTGTACCACGCAGCTCAAGTTCACCATAGGGAAATATATCACCTCCTGTTGCTTCATATATGCCGAATGATATGATCTTCTTCGATGCAAATTCAAATGTAACCTGCATGGTATCGGGTATATCAGCGTCATGATCGAGAACATACTTACCACCGTGAGCTGTTATTGCAACTGGTGCCCTCTCTCCCATCAGCCACCTGATAGCATCCATATAGTGAACACCCCAGTTACCCATCTGGCTCGAATAATGACTCCACCAGCGAAACATATAAGGGGCGATGTTATACTGATAAGGCTGATACTGTCTCGGACCCAGCCACATATCCCAGTTGAAATCCTTCGGAGGCTGCTCCGGCTTCAGCTTTCCAATACCATCGGGAGCCATATTACTTATCCTTGCTGCACGTCCTACAGAAATCTTCCCGATTTTTCCCTGAGGTAATTCCCTGGCAAGCTTCTGAAATACAACATTCCCTCTGCGGTTCAGTCCCACTGCGACAATGCGGCCACTCTTTTCCATAGCCTCGACCATTTTTCTTCCTTCAACAAGTGTGTTGGTCAAAGGCTTTTCCACATAAACATCTTTACCTGCTTCCACAGCATGAATCATCATAAGGGCATGCCAGTGGTCGGGAGTTGCAATGCATACAGCATCAATATCCTTACTTTCCAGAAGCTTCCGGTAATCGTTGTACAATGCCGGTTTAACAGGAAATTTCTCTCCCATTGCGGGTATCTGTCCCGGCATAACGGCTAAATATCGTGGATCAACCCTGGTCCTGTCGCGCCGGAGATAAGGTTCATAAATATCACAAAGAGCTGCAACTTCCTGATCGGGCTGATCCATGAAAAGTTTAAGCAGCTGGGAACCACGGTTACCTACACCAATGAATCCCATCCTGATCTTTTCATTGGCACCAATGATGCGATTATAACTTGAAGCACTGAGTGAGGTGACTCCCAGAGATACTCCTGCAGTTACAATCCCTGCCCTGCCAATAAATTCGCGACGTGTTGATCTGCCTTTATCTTCCATTGCTTACTTTATGATCGGTGTTAAAACAATATTCCTGTAGTTAACAGTACCATGGTCACCCTGGAGGTATATGGGTCCCTTTGAGAAGACATCCGATATTATAGCTCCACCGGTTGGTCCATATGCAGGCTGATTATCAATGATCTTTACTCCGTTAAGTATTACAGTTACATGCCTGTCGCAAAGAGTCATTTCCATTGTCTGCCACTGGCCTGCAGGTTTCTCAGCATTAACAGTAGGACTAACCCTGCTGTAAAGACCTCCCATGTTATGAGAATCGAGTGCTTTGCCATATGAATCAACAACCTGTATTTCATACATCCCCCTGAGATAAACACCACTGTTGCTACCGGCCGGAATATTTACTTCAAGTTTCAGGTTGAAATCCTCAAATTCCTGTTCTGTTCTCAGATTTCCATAATAAATATGAGGTTGTCCCTCTACCTGAACAGGATTATTATTAAGAATACCATCCTTAACAGACCATGCACTCTTTGATTTTTCATCTACAAGCCTCCAGCCTGTCAGGTCTTTTCCGCTGAAAAGAGTTACTGGCTCTCCGTATTTCACATTTGAAAGATCGGGAGCAGGAGGAGGAGCCGGTAGTTTTGTGCCAACAAACCTGGCACTGTCGACACCTAGTCCATTGTTCCGCGGATTCAGAAATATTCCTTCTATTTTATCACCATTTTTAACGACCTCCAGCCAGATTGTAAACTTGCTGGTTTTAAGAGGATTATCTTTTTCGTCCTTTTCTCTCACAACTGTCCTTGTTTCACGCTGTACCATAAGAACATGATCTTTTGCAAGGAATACGGATGATACAGGAAGAACACTTCCGCCAACCCACAGTAGCTTCCCGTCGAGATAACCACTTTCCTGTGTTACTTCAAGCCAGCTTACTCCGCCGCCATTAACATCGATGGTCCATTGACCAAGGAATTCCGAAATATCAGTTTTAACAGCTGCTGGCTGAGCAGCCGGCTGAGGATTACATGAGGTGATCATAAAGGCCACCAGAAGAGATGCAAAGAATAAGGAGATTGTTTTCATAGGTCAGGTAGTTATAAGTTTTTGTTATGGATATAAAGTTAACAAAAGATTTTTCGCAGGAAAGGCAAAATTCCGGTTTTTTTGATGCCTTCTGTTTGAATCATTCAGCATAACACCTTAGAATAAAATGCTTAATAACTATCAATTGCTGATCATCTCAAATACCTTATATTTCCAATAAATTTTTACCTTAGGGGTATAAAAAGTGATACCTGTTTTCTACAGTTAATGAATTGAAACAAATGGTGACTGTTTTACGATGAATATTAAAAGACCTCCTTTAACGTTAACCATATTTTTAATCTTCTTCCCTTATATCACCTTTTCACAATCTAATAAAAAACCGGAGAGCAGAATACCTCATTTTACAGGTAAATATCTTATTGGAATACAATTCAATCCTCTTTTCACCCGGGAGTATAAGACCGCCGGATATCTTGCCAGCCTTCGGTGCGGGTATAAGATAACTGAACCTGTAACTATCGCGGCAGAAGCTCTTGGTTACTTCTCAAATGGTCATATAACCGACCAGTCACAATTGTCTGTAGAGGATTATGGTCTCAGCCTCGGAGTTATTGGCAGATATTCTTCTCCTGCACGAAAGAGAGTACAGGGTTTTCTGGAACTGTCACCGCTATATCATATGTATCTGAAAGACAGCACATCTACTTTTCAGTACAGTGGCGGCACCTTTGCATTTTATGTGGCACCGGGATTCTCTCTGTTCAGCCGGAACAGAAAATTCAGCTTTGACCTCTATTATAAAGTATCTACCCAGACTTTTACAAACAGCAGACACTCGGTTGTGGCTTATAAATTAAATTATCATTTCAAATATTAAAAATAACTCAAAGAATAAGAATCTGTGAATTAATAATTTATCTATTAACCTGCAAGCTATCACACCCCAATAAAAGTCTATCACAGATTCTTTACTTTACAATTCATGTTCTTGTGTTATTTTAATAGCTGAACATCTGCCCCTGATAATTTTTTCTTATCTTAGGTATCATAATACTTCCTGAGGAGATGCATAGGTCCCGGAAAAACTAAATATCTTATGGTTCTTATTTATAGCTATTAAGCAGATTAGACTGACGGCACAAGAAAAACGATCTGATCAATATTCAAGTCATGGATTTAACCAAGACACACGAAACCTTTCCATTATGGATAGTAATCGTATCCAACTTGTTTTCAGTACTGATCTACCTTTCAGGATTTATAATTACAATTAGTTTACACTGGATTGTTGCAATTTTATATCTGTTGTTTATTATAGTCTTGGAGTTCAGATTAATAGGGAAACATTGTGTTAACTGCTATTATTGGGGAAAGTCCTGTGGTTTTGGTAAAGGTAAGCTAAGTTCACTGCTCTTTAAAAGAGGAAGTCCATCAAAATTTTGTGAAAGAAGCTTTACCTGGAAAGAAATGATTCCTGATTTATTGATCTCTCTAATTCCACTGCTTATTGCAATAGGATTAATGATTATTAGCTTTAATCTCATTCTTCTTTTTACTGTAATTATCATAATTGGGCTTACAACAATTGGTAATGGATTTATTCGTGGCAACCTGACTTGCAAATATTGTAAACAGAGAGAACTTGGTTGCCCCGCTGAACAGCTATTCAATAAAAAACAGAAAGACTCTGTCAAATATTAAATATTTATCACTACTCATATTTATACGTATATCTCCCGCCAATTCTCATAAATGTAAAACCTGACAAATCGTTCCGGACCCAATATTCCAAAGACCAGTGAACATGGTTTACATTAATTCAAAAGGAGGGTCTGCGAGTGCTCCCATTGAATATGAAAGGATTTTCGGGCACTGGAATTACAGGACCTTCCTAAACTGGAAACAGTCATTGTTCATATCAGGAGGAGCAGGTTTTGGAATGGCAGGCATGTCTTATCCTGAAGAGGGAAGTGAGTACATGAGGTTACCAGTTC
>CAYLYN010000048.1:0-24616 GCA_964387565.1 uncultured Rikenellaceae bacterium
TTTAATAGATTGAATAACAGATGTTTAATTATAATATTTACGTATGAAAACAAAGTTATTTTTAACAGGACTGGTGTTTTTTGCTTTAACAACTTTGGCAAGCGGTCAGAAGGAAGCACAGGAAAGCAATAATAACCAGGCAAACAGGGCTCAATGGGGTCCGGCTTTTGTTGATGCCAACAATGATGGTATCTGCGACAATATTGATAATCCCGGGACCACAAGGCCGGGGCAGGGGCGATTCTATAACAGGGGCGGTCGCGGGTATGGCAATTGCAGAGGCTATGCATACCGGGGCAGAGGAAACGGATTCCGCGGAGGTTCTGGCCCGGTACAGGGGAGAGGCATGGGAAGAGGTCAGGGACGATTCTATGTAGATAAGGACAATAATGGTGTGTGTGATTATTTCGAAGGCACAGCTCCTAAGAAATAACAGGTTAGTTTTTTTTGATACTGCCTCGGAGAATCCCAGGCAGTATTTTTTTTAATCCCTGTGGTTTAGTCCCGATAAAAATTGCTCAGGGTTTTTCGTCATTCGGGATTTTAAACACTGTAATATTCCCTTTACTCATTACATGAATTTTTCCCGTTTCTGAAGGTTTAGTAAAGCCCCAAGGAGAAAAACCACTGATCCTGTAACAAGTATGATCCGGTTCTTGAAAGTTATAAGGGCCCACGATGTCTCATTCACTCCCCTCGGCAATTCAAAAGGATTCAGAAAGATATTCCACTGGCTTTTTTCAAAGGCTGAATCTGAAAAGATCAAAAAGATCAAACCTGTTATTATCATTATAACCGCTGTGCCATTCCCGTTTCTTACCACTGTCGATAGCATAAAAGCCAGCATTCCCAGGAAAATAACAGGTATCATGACATGAAAGGTGACCCTGAATACGGAGAATTTTACTATCAGAACTGATGAAAGAAAGGTGAAAGCCAGCATTATTAAAAATGCGACAATAAAAATAAGCATTATCCTCACAAGCCATACTTTGTATCTGTAGTCAGGTATTCCGAAAAGTATCTCTATTGTTCTGGCATCTAAATCATTCTGGATGCCGAAAACCGAAGGATAGAATATCAGAAGCAGCCCTGAGAAAAGAAAGACACCAAATAAATCATCCATTCTGGAAACATCATTTGAGAAAACATAGATTACAGATAGTCCAAGGTAAAAGGCTACCGATCCGGCCAGGAACCATATGAACTTATTGGCAAATATTATCCGCAGGTTATATATAACCATCTTCCAGATGAGGTCAATGAAATTATACAGCGATATGTTTTTCATCCTGATGATTTTAGAGTTTTATTATTATTCCGGGGACCTGCTCCTCTCAACAGCCACAGATATGCATCCTCAAGGCTGGGTGTTACATTAACAGCTGATGCGGATGGTGCTTTTTCAGAAACAACTCTGAGTCTCACATTTTCTCCATCCGACATGTGATGTACCACAAGGTTGTTCTGCACGAAAAGCTGGAATTCGGTTTCAGGAATCAGGAGCTGCCATACATGTCCTTCAGCCTCCCTTGACATATCAATAGGTTTGCCCAGGTATCTTAGCTTCCCTCCGGAAAGGACAGCCACCTGGTTGCAGGAACTTGAAATATCTTCTATAATATGGGTTGAGAATATCACGACTCTCTCACGGCTCAGCTCTACCAGGAGGTTTCTGAATCTTATTCTTTCACGGGGATCCAGGCCTGCAGTTGGCTCATCCACTACAAGTATCCTTGGCAAATGTAGCAAAATAAGGGCAATTCCCATTCTCTGTTTCATGCCGCCGGAATATGATCCAATTTTTTCATATCGCCGGTCTTCCATATGGACAGCTTTAAGTACATAAGTTACCCTTTCGTTCCTGGTCTTTACATCTGTTATATTTTTAAGAATGGCCTGGTAATGAAGATAATCATGTGCAGTCATATTTTCGTAGCTGCCAAATTCCTGTGGAAGATAACCGATAAGCCCCTGCAGCTCTTCTCTCATTTTCTGGGTATCGAATCCATTTATCCAGACTTTACCATAACTCTGTTCCAGTATCCCGCATATTATTCTCATCAGCGTTGTTTTGCCTGCTCCATTTGGTCCAAGCAATCCGAACATCCCATTTCCTATATTCATCGAGACACAGCTCAGCGCTTTAAAAGGTTTCTTTTTCCTTC
The DNA here is from genome assembly GCA_964387565.1 of uncultured Rikenellaceae bacterium. GTDB lineage: Bacteria > Bacteroidota > Bacteroidia > Bacteroidales > VadinHA17 > LD21. The sequence continues at coordinate 2,169 of CAYLYN010000048.1, forward strand.
CAATCAGCGGAACAGCAGCAACGAATTTGTAGATTATCTTTCTGAGCTTCCTGAATCTTCCTTCAAGTCTGTAGATATCAATATTCCTGCGAGACATCTTTTCACCCGTTTTATAGATAAAAAGGGCTATATACCAAAGAAATCCAAGAATCAGGAAAACGGCAATATTATCCCATCGTAACTGGAACCAGACCAGGTTTGCAAGAGGAATAAACCAGAATATTAAAAGATCAGTAACTGCTGCAATTATGCCATGCCATTTTTTATTTTCATTAATAGTTTTATATAGAAAAAGCTTATGGACAGAATGCCATGTGTATGAAATAAAGAACCAGGTTCCTATACTGAAAAGAAAGATCCAGAATCCTTTATTAAGATAGAAATATGTAAAATATACCAGGAAACCGAGCACAGGGATATTCCATATCAGGCTGCCTATGTCTCTGACAGATTTATATTGTTTTTCGAGTCCCAGTCTTTTTCTGATCCTTTCACCGGCCTTCCATTCCCTGGCCCAGCGGTTTTCCCTTTCATATATTTTTACCAGGCTTTGCACCGTTATCACAATGCTTTCGTCGGGCGATATAACTGTTGATCTGGCTTTTCTGAGACTTTTAAGTATAAACCATGTTGTTGCCGGTATCAGAATAATAACAAGTATTGTAAGGATCAGTTTCCAGATGAATTTATCTATGTTGTTGAATATCAGGAAAACTGATAATGCAAGGAAAGTCATCTGCAACGTTTTATTTTTCCAGTCAAGTGATCGTATCCACGCAATTGCATTTTCCAGTCCGATATAGAAGGTTGGTATAAAAACTAGGGTCAGAAGAGTACTCAGGGATAGTCCGCCAATAACAGTTATTGCAAATGAAGCACCGATAACAGAAACAAATTCTGCCTCGCCCATTGCAAGGGGAAGAAGAGCGATAACTGTTGTGGCGGCTGTTATCATAATAGGCCGCAGTCTGGCAACACCTGCCATCATTAGGGCCCTGTGTGCACGGTAACCTCTTTTTCGCAGGATATTAGTATAGTCAATAAGTATGATTCCGTTGTTTACCACTACTCCAAGCAGAATCAGAAATCCGGTGAGAGTGTTTGCATTAAGGAGCGAGTTATTTGTTAATATCAGAGCTATCAGAGATCCAAGAGCAGCCAGAGGGATACTGAACATTAATACAACAGGGGTCACAAGCGACTCAAAGACTGAAGCAAGGATCATATAAATCAGAAGAAAAGCTACCCCAATAAGATAATAGAAATCCCTTAGCTGGTTATCTTCATGAATAATTTCTACTGCAGTTCCAGAGGGAATATTCAATCCCGATACAATAGCTTCAACGTCACTTCTGGCTCCTTCAAGAAGATCTTTTGAATTCCTTATTTCTTCATTGAAGGAATAAGTAACGGTTATCCTTTTTTCCTGATTTTCCCTGTGAATATTTCCCAGGCCTGAAGAAAAAACTATCCTGGCCAGCTCCTCCATTTCCATGATGGAACCGTTGTTTCCAAGAACCTCCAGTCGCCTGAGGTCATCAATGGTCTTGTCGGGTTTTTTACCAGAAAGAGTATCTTCTGCTGCATACTTGATTATTATATCATAAGTTTCCGAACCCTGCCTGAATGTAGCTCCGGAAGAGTATTCGGGGCTGAATGTGGCAAGTGCAGCTGAGAGGTTCATCAATGTAAAATTGTTCCTTCCCATATAATCCATATCGAATAAAAGCTGAACCTCCGGTTTATTGTCCTGTACATTTACATTTGCACTACTGACGGAAGAGAGATCCTCAACATATTCTTTCATATCATCAGCCAGCATCTTCATCTGGTTGAAATTCTGTCCTTTAATAATGATGCTTTCTCTGGCGCTTCCTATTCCCATAAGATTCATAAAATCAGCACCGGGATTATAATTTTCCCCACCATCACCTCTTGTAAATCCACCCCCTGCTGACAATTCATTCATGCTTATTTCTGCAGAGGATATGTTTTTTACTTTTTCGGAGATGTCATTCTTTATTTCGGGAAGGCTCCTTTTGCTTGTCTTATCCCAATCCTTTTTCAGGTTGATTGTTACAGTAGCCTGGTCTTCTTCTATTCTGCATACAATGTCTTCTTTCTCAGGTATAGGGGAGAGCCTTGATTCCATCTCGGCAACAACAGCATCAGTTTTGTCAAGCGTGGATCCTCCGGGCATAGTTACAGAAAGCCTGAAGGTCGGGGCTTCGACCTCTTCAGTTGAACTGATGCTGAGGGTCAGGCTGATAAGAAGGGCTGTAAAAAAGACAACAAGGGTCCCTATTATTGTGGATGCCGGATTCCTCATTCCTGCTTTCAGAACCAGGTAATATCCCTGGATGAGACGGTCATTTATCGATAATTTTTTGAAAATTCCTGAAGTGGATACTGATGATCTTTTAAGCAGATGATAGGTTGCCATAGGTATTAAGAACATGGCAACTGCAAGCGATATAGTAAGGGTCGATATTATTGAAACCCCGATATTCTTGCCAATGATCTTTACCATGAAATTATCGGAAAAGATAAACGGAGAGAATACGATAAGCGTAGTCAGCGTTGCTGCAAAGACAGAACGCCATACTTCCGAGGTTCCCTGTTTGACAGACTTTTCAGGAGTGAATTCCTGGCTGGCAAGCCGGTATATGTTTTCAAGTACTACAACTGAGTTATCAACAAGCATTCCAATTGCCAGGGCCATACCTATGAGAGTCAGACTGTTGATAGTTACTCCATAAGCATAGAAGAAGTTAAAAGCTGAATAAACAGAGACAGGGATAGATATTGCAATAATAAATACCAGTCCAATGTTCCTCAGAAAGATCCAGAGAATCAGCACAGCCATCAAACCTCCTGTAATTGCAAGGTTTATGATCTGGTCAATATTCTTTTCCATTATCTCTGCTGTGTTATTCTGAACAACTATTGATATTCCATCAGGTCCGAGCTGTTTGTTCAGGTTTTCCACAGTTTTAATTGCCTCATGTGAAAGATCGATAAGGTTTGCCTGATTGTCATTGACTAGTGTTACAGTAACAGCATCAAGCCCGTTTACCCTGCTGAAAGAGGTTCTCTCCTTGGCCCCATAGATTATCTCTGCCACATCACCCAGCAGAACCGGACCCTCGTTTTTGACAATTATCTTTGCTATATCGTTTACATCAGTATATTCGGAAGTGATATTTACGAAAAACTCCCTGTTACCATCTGTAACCTTCCCTGCGAAGGTCTTGTCCGCTCCATTATTATTAAGAAGGGTCCTTACCTGTCCTATCGATATACCATTTGCCTTGCAGGCTTTTTCATTCAGTCTGACCTCTATAGAATTTTCCTGTCCGCCATAAACCTGTACACCGGCTATCCCATCAATATTCTCAAGTTCCGGTTTTATTTCCCTGTCTGCAATATTTCTTATACGGTCTATTCCTCCTGTTCCCCTCACCTGAAGTTCCATGAACTGGTTTGTCAGCTGCTTCAGATCGATCTTAATAACATTGATTATAAACTCCTCAGGTATTGTGTTTTTAACAATGTCAATTTTTTCCTGGAGCTTCAGGTTGGCATATTTAAGATCGGCATTCTGGGTATAATAAATCACAATTGTCCCATATCTTGAAGAGATATTTGATTCAATCTTTTCAATTCCCTCCAGTGTTCCTATTGCACCTTCAACTGGAATAATTGCCTGGGTTTCAATATAAGCAGGATCCATTTCAAGGGGAGTGCCAACCTGAACTATCAGGGCAGGGAGTTCAGCGTTGGGAAAAAGCTCAACAGATAGCTTATTGTATGAAACATACCCAAGCATTGAAAGCCCTGCGAAGAGCATTATTATCAGAATTCTTCTTTTTATAATAAAGTCCATGCTCTTTGCTAAATATTAGTATCCTGCCCGCCTTTTATTCTGTCAGCTCCTGTTATCCATCTGCCAAGTGAATCAAATACCCAGTATACACATGGTATAACTATCAGGGTCAGAATCGTTGAAGTAACCATTCCTCCGGTAACTGCAAGAGCCATTGGAGCTCTCAGGGAAACACTTTCACCAATGCCGATTGTCAGGGGGAGCAGGGCAAGTATTGTTGTCAGACTTGTCATAAGGATCGGTCTTATTCTCTGGGTACCTGCCATAACAATAGCATCTTTCTTTGTCATACCGGATTCCCTGAGCTGGTTTATCCTGTCAACCAGAATTATAGCGTTATTTACTGCTATTCCTCCGAGCATTATGATCCCGATATAGGCCATCATATTCAGTGGTTTTCCAAGCATGAAGAATGTAAGAACTGTACCAACACCGGCAAGAGGAATGGTTAACATTATGATAAATGGCTGCAGGACTGATTCGAACTGGGAGGCGAGAACCATAAATACAAGTATAAGAGATAGTAAAAGAGCAAAAGAGAGATTTGACATCGACTCTTTCCTTTTAAGCTCCTCTCCAGTAAATTCCATCTTGTAATCAGCAGGAAGTTTTATGGCACTCAGTGAAGATTCAGCGTCTCTGACAACTTTGTCGAATGCTGAATTACTGTTTACCATTGCATATATATAACAGGTTCTTGCCTGGTTCCTTCTGGTTATTTCCCTTGGACTGATAACTCTCTTTATTTTAGCCAGTTCACTTAATGTTACCTTTATGCTGCCGGCTGTGATCAGAAGATCGCTCAGGCTTAAAAGTGAAAGATCACCAAGCTTGATCGTGATGTCCTTCATTTCCCCGTCTTTTTCGAAACTGCCTGCAGAAGAGCCTGATAAATAGTTTTTTACCTGATTAATTATACTTTCGACTGTAACATTGTAGTAACTTGTTTTAAACCTGTCGATGGCAACTTCTACTTCAGGGGTTCCCTGGTCAAGAGAGGTTGTAATATTGTAGAGACCGGGATTGTTTTCCAGAATAGATTTACATTCAATAAGAATACGTTCAAGTTCGGTATGGTCATCGCCTGATATTTCAAGTGTAAAGGGTGCTTCATTAGTACCCAGTGAGGATTGAAGTGCTGTTTCTTCCCTTGTAAAGCTGGTCTCGAGATCAGGAATAGTCTTGAGCCATTTTTCAATAACTGATATTTCCTGTTCTGTGTCTCCGGCATATTCATCAGCAAGGATTACCTTTATAGCAGACATATTATCTCCTTTTGCCTGTCCGGTCTGACTATATGATGAATTGTTATCAATACCTGCCTGACTGTATATAAGTTTAAGCTTGTCTCCAACAAGTTTCTCAATAATGCTTTCGGCTCCCGTGGTTGTGCTTGAAGTTAGATCCAGACTGCTCCCTTCAGGTAACTTAAGATTAACTGTGAATTCAGCTGATTCTGACCTTGGCATGAATTCACTTCCAAGGCGGGGGATCAGAAGCGCCGAAATTACCAGAATCAGAACCGAAACAATAATTACTGTTATTCTGTTCACAATAACCATTTCCAGGAACCTGCTGTACCAGTTGAATTTAAATGATTTTGTTTTGGTGGCATCGCCTTTTTTATCAGGAAGCAGAACCGAAACAAGCATTGGAATAACAATTAAAGCAACAGCCAGTGATGACAGCAGGGAAAAGGCAACTGTCCAGGCCTGATCCTTAAACATCTCACCTGAAGCTCCGTGCAGATATACTATTGGAAGAAACACAACAATGGTTGTAATTGTAGATGAAGTGATTGCACCTCCAACCTCCCCGGTACCTCGTATAACTGCATCAAAAAAAGGAACACCCTCCTCCCTGAGCCTCGTAATATTTTCGAGAACAACAATTGCATTGTCAACCAGCATACCGGCTCCCAGTGCAAGACCTCCGAGAGTCATGATGTTCAGTGTAAGGTGATTAAAGTACATAAGATTGAAAGTGGCAATTATCGAGATCGGGATTGCCAGGCTGATAACCAGTGTTGTACCAATTCTTCTGAGAAAAACAAACAGTATCAGTACAGCCAGCAGGATACCGGCAATGAGGGTATTCTTTACCTCACCAATTGCATTGTCGATGTAGTTGCCCTGGTCGTGTACCTTGGTGAAACTGTATCCGGGAAGTGCTTTTTCAAGATCTGTAATCGACTTATCCAGACTTTTTACAACCTCTACAGTATTGAACTTTGGTTCCTTATAGATCAATAAACCTATGCAGCGTTTTCCATTCAGTGTTACAATATTTTCAGGGTCCTTATTATCAAATCTGATCGTGGCAATATCCTTAAGATATACCGGGACTCTGCTGGAAAGCGCAGCTGTGGAGGCATCGGTTGCTGAAGCAGTAACTCCTGATTCTGACTGTTTGAATCCGACAATAATATTCCCCAGGTCATCAATATCTTCCAGGACACTGACTCCCTTGACAATATATTTCAGTCCCATATCAATTATTGACCCGCCTGAGACATTCCTGTTATAGTTAGCTATCTGAGCCGCTATTGCATCAGAAGTAAGTCCGAACGATTCAAGTATATACCTGCTTGTTTCAATAACTACTTCGCTCTCGTCATATCCTGAAAGCTTCACATCAGCTACTCCCTCAATCCTGACAAGTTCATTCCTGATGTAATTTTCTGCAGTTTTCCGGAGTTCATCCATGTTGGTGATATTCTCATGCATTAGTCCGATAGTCATTACGGGAACTGCATTAGGGTCATATTGCGAAATGGTAAAGTCTTCAAGATCAGAATTCTGGCTGAAGGTATTAAGCTCTTTCTGAAGGTCGAGGAATGCCTCATCCATATCCTTGTTCCAGTCGTATTCAACTGTGACTACAGCTGTTCCTGCCTGTGAAACCGATGATACTTCCACAACATCGCTCTGACGCATTGCCAGAGACTCAATCTGGTCGACATAGTTTTTTTCAATTTCTTCCGGAGGTCGTTCTCCGGCTTTTAGTTCAATATAGATCTTTGGATTATTCAGATCGGGAAAAAGGTCAGTTCCAAGTTTCCCAAATGAGATAAAGCCAAGCAGAACAATGCCCAGAACAAGCATCAGAACTGTAACCGGATATTTTACAGCAAATTGTGCAATCCTGTTCATGTTGTTACTGTATAATTTTTACTTTCGATTTATTACTCAGCGTTTCAAAACCGCTGGTGACGACCCTTTCATTAACATTCAGTCCTCTTGTTACCTCTACTTCGGTCAGATTCTCAAGACCTGTTTCGATTATTCTTTCATTTGCAATCCCCCTGTCAACAACAAATACTGTTTTACCGCGTTGCCTTGAAAGAATTATACTTTTCAAAATAACTATCGCAGAATCCTTTTCATTTACAAGAATATCTGCCTTTACAAACATGCCTGGTCTCAGAAGTAAGCCGGGATTGGGAATAGTAACATTTCCCTTGAAAGTCCTGGTATCTGCATTGATAGCAGGCGAAATCTGTGTAATCTTTCCTGCGATTGTATCATCAGGCAATGTATAATTCGTCAGGCTAACCTGCTGTCCTGGTTTTATATCTGACAGATATTTTTCAGGGAGTTGTACATCGAGGTACATTGTGTTGTAATCCATTATTTTAACTATGGTAGATCCTGTTTCAATCTGGCTGCCCTGTGTATAATAGGGCAGATCAACAATTACGCCATCAATCGGAGAGGTTATTCTTGTCTTTTCAAGTTGAAGCCGGGAGTTTTCGGCAGTGGTTTTTGCATTGCTGTAATTGATGCTTGCAGTTTTAAGCTCTTTCAGTGTAACGCCTCCTTTTTCATATAATGACTCCTGTTTTCTGAGTTCACTTTCCATCAGTTCCATGTTGAGCTCATTGGTCTCAAGCTGAATGGAATTGACATATTCCTTATCTTCAAGTCTGGCTATTAGGGAACCTTCTCTGACCCTGTCGCCCAGCTGCCAGGATCGCCCCGTCCCGGGATTTTTTTCAAGGAAGTATGAAGCTGATATTTTTGACTTCAGCACTATATCTCCTTTTGGATATACCGTACCGGTTGTACTGACATATTCACCTATATGTTTGAGCTTCAGGTCATCAACTGATACAGGTATCTCAACATCAGCATTGATGTTCTGGTCATTGTTCCTGCAGGAATAGAGAGTGATGAGTAATAATAATAGGAGGAAGAATGATTTTTTCATATCCTTAAAATTTAGTTTTCATTTTTTAATGTCATTACGGGAGAAACCGGCTGTTTCTTTTCAAAATCATACAAAGACTGTATCTTGAGATTAAGCAGTTCAAGTTTATATGATATAAGAGAGTTGGTGTATGAGAGTTGTTTTTCCGAGAGCTGGTTCTGGAAAATATTAAGATCCATCCCGGTCAGGTCACCATTCTTATATTTTTCAAGATTCAGGTCATAGGTAAGCTGAGCATTGATTACCGATTGCCGGGCTATCTCAATCTGGTTTTGCAGGTTGATCAGGTTCCGGTAGATCTTTCTTATACCCAATATGATATTATTCTGTTCCTCTTCTGCAGAGATTTTTGCCGTTTCTATTGATGCTTCTGCTGCCTTAATCCTTGCTTTTCTCTCTCCCCAGTCCCATAGGGGTATTGATAAAGATAAAGCAATACTTTCATTATCGGTCGGGTTGTCATAGAGACTACCAAGGTTTTCATTATCACCGAAAAGACCAAATGTAAGTCCGAGACTTCCTTTAAATTCATTAAGTGCTTTTGTCTGAATAAGATCAAACTGTGATGATTCAATATCTATTTCGCGTTGTCTCAGTTCCATCCTGTTTGCCAGTCCCTGTTCTATTGCAAAGGCGATATCAACATTTACTGTGTCCACTGAAATATTTGGAAGGACAATTATATCATCGAAAAGAGTAACTCCGATCAGAAGTTTAAAGTCATCCTTGGCATTTTCAAGTGATACCAGTGCATTTTCATAGTCTGATTTTGTTGTGGCGAGGTTAAGTTCAGCCTGGAACATCTCCTCACGTGCAGATATACCTGCATCTACCTTATTTTTAGATACTTCATAGCTTTGCTGCATGTTCTGATATGCCTGTTTTGATATGTCAAGACTCTGCTGCTGCTGGTAGACATAATAGAATGCCTGTGCTACCTGGCGTTCAAGGGCAAGCAGTTGTATTGCATAGTTCAACTGTGAATTTTCAAGTGCCATTTCGAGCTCTTTCAATGTAAGTTTTGTTCTGTTATAGGTGAACAGAGGCTGATCGAATCTTAATGAGAGATTATTGTTGAATCCCTTTGTTGTGGTGCCGGAGTACTCACTGTAAGAATCTGTATACCCGAATTTGTTTGTAAGTGAGATTTTCGCATCTGTAAGCTTTATTGGCTGAATTACGGAAAAGGTACCGTAACTTTCAGTTGCATTGTAGGTATTATAATCAGAGATCAGATTATTGAATTCCCTGCTCTGGGTGTAGCTTACAGGATTCAGTGTAAGGGCAAACTGTGACTTTAGGGCTGCATTCTGGGCATTCAGATTCTCCTGGCTTCTTATGAGATTCAGCCTGGTTCTTTTCATTGAAGGGCTGTTCATTTCAGCGGTGTTAAGTGCCTGTTCAAGCGTCAGTCCCTGCTGTGGTAAGGCCATTATAAAATTCATAGAAAGCATACCGATGAATATTAATTCCGGCCTGATTACATACCTGAAAAATCTGATCTTCATATTCTCAATTTTTAACTACTTACTTTTTACTTTCAACTTTCAACTTTTTACTTATTCCACCCTGACCCATTTAACTGCGTCACCAATCACCAGTCTGCCTGATGACTGGTTTGTAAGTACCACCCTGGCAGTATCAGCCGAGAGGTAGTATCTGCCAAGGTTATTCCATTCAGCGTCGGCACTCTCAAAATCAATGGTTATGTCTTCAATACCATCATCATTATAGATTTTATAATGGAAATCTTTGAAACGGCTGTCAGATGGTTCATCATCCATACCTTCAGCTCTGCCCTGACCTGCGGGGCTTCCACCTCTGTCAGTTCTGATACGTCTCGTATTCATCCTCTTGCCGATATAGCAGTATACATCATAATATCCTGGATTATTTATTTTTGCGGCCCAGGTTACTGATCTGTCACCCGTTCCTGCTCTTGTGTAAACGGCTGACCTTATATACTTACCGTAATAGGTAGTCTGGACTACCGGTTGCCAGTACTCAGGTCTCATCCACTGGCTAACCTGCATATATGTGTTCCTCTGATTATTGGTTATTCCAAAGAACTTTTTCAGAGGGCTTACAGTAATGAAGTCACTTGAAGAGAATCCCGGATCTTCATTGTCAATTATGATCTCCTTGGGATTATTCAGTACCGGAGCCTCTGCAATAATTTCCTCCTCAGGTAATGAAAAACGTCCTTTTGTCCTGTTTGTCTCTATTACAGGCATATTGATCGTTCCCGGAATATTCTTTGCAAAAAGTGTATTGATGATCATACCTCTGGGCTGGAAATCATTAACAATTGATATTTTCTTTGACTGGGATGGTTCAAGAAGTACTATTTTTGAAATATCTGAAGCTTCCATTCCCCTTCCCTGCCTTACTCCTTCCCCGGGTCCGCCTCCCGGCTGGAAAGCACCCGACATCCTGGCTCCTCTTGCTCCCGGCCCGCCTTCACCTCTGAAGGCAATATTGAATAAGCCAGGCACATTCTCGGGATTTGTTGCTGTAAAAGAAACAAGGTACCTCGACCTGTCATCAACAACAATTTCATTTATCTGCAGCCCGCTGAAGATAAATCCAGGCTGATCCTTTCCGGTAAACCAGTTGTCGAGATATGGATGGAAATCAAAACCAAACTTATCCCTGATGTCTTCTCTGAATTTAAGAATATCCACTCTTTCAAATGAATGATTATTGCAATATTCCGTAAACCATACTTTGAATTCGTCTATTCCTGCTTTTGATCTTAAAAGGTTAAATAACCAGTCGCCCTTAACAGCAAGTACTACTCTTACCGTATCTCCTCCAGGATTCTCCTCAAGCAGTTCCCTGAAGCTTTTGTTCTGAAGGACCAGGTTGGCTTTGTCATTTTCGCTGAGGCTGCCCGCCATCTCTGAAAAACCGGGCCTGTTATCTGCTTGTGCCAGCTGCTGAAGGTGCGCTTCAAAAACAGCATTAATTACCGGGTAATCCAGTGAAAAGAAATTGTTTTTATGAAAATAGAAACTTGGTCCCAGCTGATACCTTGATGGTTCATTGTATGATTCGTTTCTGTTCCAAATAAAATTGGTGCCGCTTATAAATGTGTTGCGTATGAAATCGTTAAAAATACGAACTCTTAATTCCTTGTCTGTTATAACCTGGTTATTCCTGGCCATTCTTTTCTTCTGACTGTCAAATCTCTTTGAGAATCCTGCATTTTGGAGTGTGGACAGCTTTTCAGGTAGTAATATTAATCCAGGCTGTACTTCTGCTCTTGTCTGGGTACTGTTCCTCGGGTAAGAATGGAACTGCACGGGTACTTCCAGGAGGGCAAGCGATTTGAAAGGGTACCTGGTTGAAAATGATGTCTCCAGATCTCTCATTATTCCTGAGACCAGAGAAGGCAGAGTATCCTTCAGTTCTTCAAGGTCTTTCTTATAATAATCGTTTCCCCTGAAATGATGTGCTATATATTTTATAGAGTCAACTGTCAGTGTATCTGATTGATAATCACCTATGGCAAGTGTTAGTCCTGTAAGCGGACTTTCAGGAAGGTATGTTATACAGGTTGAATCATCTTTCCTGAGCCCCTGTGAAATAACATTCAGCTCTTTCTTTGTTTTGACTTTAAGTGTATACCTGGTAAAATTTATCTTGATACGTGCCGGGTTTGACGGGTAGTAGTTCAATGATGCTACAGGATACCAGTGTGTTTCAGGTGTGAGCAGAACGTAGTTATCCTTAAGAAAAAGTTGACGCTTGTTAACATTTAACATTGCAATCCTGTACCTGTTATCCTTTATATTGTCACTGAAATCAGGTGAGCAGAAAGCCTCGTTTATTTTGCCTGAATAATTAATGGTAAGTGTGTCGTACTGACCCGGAAGAAGAGGAGATAATGGTTTTATCTCTATTATATGGTTAGTTGTTGTGAAGCTTAGATTGCCGTTCTTTCCTGTTATTTTATTAACAACAAGCGAAGGATTGAGCGAAAACAGGTAATTATCAATTGGCTTCGCATTATCATTTTTAATTTTAAGCAGGGCTGTTGCTTCAATCGAATTTTCTTTATGCACCAGGTCGATGAATGCCTCAGTAACTAGAGGAAAATCGCGCTCTTCAAACAATCTGTTTGTTTCAATGACCAGTTTTTGTGTTTTACTGTCTTCAATGAAGTTCGATACAGTTCTGTACCCGCAAAAAACTGCCCCTGCTGTTGAGACCAAAAGGAATATGATAGCCAGGGAGGTATGGAGTTTTGACTGGGGAAGACGTTTAAAAATCAGTATAGTACCCATTACGAGTGCCAGGCCGGCAAAGAAATAAAGCAGTCTCTGGCAAATAATCACATCCGGATTATCAAAACCGATAACTCCCGATTTGAACACCGGCATACCAAAAGCCATATAATCAAAAACAGAACCAGCCCTGTACCATAGCCAGAACATATCAAGGGCTGCAATTCCCAGCAGTATCAGAAAAGTTATGGCCTGATTACGGATAACAGACATCAGCAGGAAGGCCAGTCCAAGGCTGAAAATGATAGTCGGGACAGTGAATATTAAAAGGTACTCGGCATATGAGATAATATCAACTGTCATTCTCTTTGAAATAATATTTATTATCAAAGCAATGGCCAGTATTATCAGATTGAGACCCAGGAAGAGTCTGATGATTCCCCATGTTTTTCCCAAAACATATTCAAAGTTCGACATCGATCGTGTGTAGAGCACCTCATTGGTATCAAGCTTTTTATCTCTTTTTAGGAAATCTGCAGCCAGGAATATGACAACAATTGCCTGTCCTATATTTAAAAGATAAAGATTTACCAGGGGTACTGAAGATGAAATTGAAACCATATTCCAGGGCTCATCACCTACCGGCGAAAATATCCCGATATTCATGAAGGTAAAAATGACCAGTGCTCCCAGGGAAAAAAGCCTGAAAAACCAGCTTCTTCTGAGTGTAATCGCCTCATACCTTGCGACCGTACCTGCATTATGGAGAAAAGACATTTTTAATAACCTTGTTAATCAATAATATATGCCTGAAGTTTATGCTCCATAAAATAAACATAAGCATCTTCAATATTAGGTGTTACTGAGCTGGCATTGAATCCGGGAGGATTGTCTGAAACAATCTGCACTTCCCATCCTGTTTCAACCGGAATAGTTGAAATGACATTGTATTTTTCTTTTACAATATCATATTCATGCGGGCTCAGGATCATTCTGTAAACATGTCCGTCGGCATGCTTTACCAGGTTCTCGGGTGAACCTTTGAACACAAGTTCACCTTTATTCAGAAGTGCCATCTCATGGCATGTTGAGGATATGTCACCAACTATATGTGTTGAAAGGATTATTATTACATCCTTTCTGCTCAACTGGGAGAGGATATTTCTGAATCTTATTCTTTCATCAGGATCGAGACCTGTTGTTGGTTCATCAACAACAATAATCCGGGGATTTCCAATCAGGGCCTGAGCTATTCCAAGCCTTCTCTTCATTCCTCCGGAAAGCTTGTTGGCCCTTCTGTCGCGTACCTCAAGTAATCCTACCTGGTCAAGGAGTCTGTCGACTTCTGCCATTCGTTCTTTCCTGTTTTTCATACCCGCAAGTGAACCGGAGTAGTCGAGAAACTCCCATGTTTTGAGAGAGGTAAAAAATCTGAAATCCTGAGGAAGATATCCCAGCATGCCTCTGAGTTTCTCGCGGTGTTTCTGAATGTCCATGCCATCAATAAGTACAACTCCTGATGTGGGTTTCATCAAAGTGACAATAATCCTCATCAGGCTTGATTTACCTGCACCATTCGGACCAAGAAGGCCAAACATACCTGTTCCGAGTTCAAGATTGATCTCTTTAAGTGCATGGTTCCCGTTGGGATATATCTGGTTAAGTCCGCATATCTCGATTTTCATCCTGAGTAAAGCAATCCTTTAAATGTTTCAGCAATTAATATATTGACTTATTAAAGACGGTAAATATTTCAAATGTGACAGAAAAAAGTGATTTTAAGGATTATTTTTTTGTCCATAATCAAAGTTATGGAAGATAGGCGAAAGAAAAGGAGAGGTTTGCCCGATTATTGCATAATAAAAGTAATTCATATTTTTGTAGGCTAAATAACTGCTGTTGGTATATCAGACAAATAAAAGAAAGATAATCAATGACCCGGTTTATGGTTTCATAAGTATTCCCGGCGATTTCGTATTTGACATTATTGAACATCCATGGTTTCAGAGGCTGAGGAACATAAAACAACTAGGCCTAACAAGTTTTGTATATCCCGGAGCAAACCACAGCAGGTTTCAGCATGCAATAGGTGCCTTGCATCTTATGGAGATGGCTGTAGCCACTCTCAGGAGCAAAGGTGTTATTATTTCAGAGGAGGAAGAGGAGGCAACTTACCTTGCCATACTTCTTCATGATATTGGTCACGGACCCTTTTCTCATGCCCTTGAAAATTCTATCATTGAGGGTATCACACATGAAGATCTGTCGTTACTTCTTATGAAGAAGCTGAATGAGCATTTCCAGGGAAAGCTTGATATGGCTATCAGTATCTTCCTTGGCAGTTATCACCGGAAATTCTTACATGAGCTCATAACCGGACAGATAGATATGGACAGGCTCGATTATCTCCGGCGTGACAGTTTTTTCACAGGAGTAATCGAAGGATCAGTAGGCTCGGAAAGGATAATAAGAATGCTGAATGTTGCAGATGAGCAACTTGTTGTTGATGAAAAGGGGATATATTCTCTTGAAAAATTCCTGATTGCAAGAAGACTTATGTACTGGCAGGTATATATGCATAAAACAGTTCTTTCTTCTGAAAGCCTTCTTGGCAGGCTGCTTATGAGGGCAAGAGAGCTTGCATCAATGGGATCTGATCTGTATACAACACCCGCGCTGAAATTCTTCCTGAAGAACAACCTTCAAAAGCGAGACCTCTGGCATGATGGAATTTTTACACCTGGGATTCTGGCAGCAAATTTTGTACGTCTTGATGATAGTGATATACTTGCCTCTTCCAAATACTGGGCAGATCATTCCGATAAGGTGCTATCTGACCTTGCAGGGCGACTTATAAGAAGGAACCTGTTTGCCATAGAGCTGCAGAATGAGCCATTTACCGATGAGAGGATAGCAGGTATTAAAAAAATGGCAGGAGATTTGATGAAAATAAGCCCTGAGCATACCGATTATTATATTTATTCAGGAACTATATCAAACATGGCATATGCACCTGAATCTCCGGAGGTTAAAATATTGAAGAAAAACGGAAGTACAGATTCGATATCCTCTGTTTCAGATATGTTTGATCATCGATTCATATCAGAAAGAATAATAAAATATTTCCTTTGTTATCCAAAAGAGTTACGCAGTTAAAAATTAAACGACATGGAATTTACAGCTTCAGCTATTGCGGGATTTCTAAAAGGTGAAATTGAAGGCGATCCCGAGGTAAAGGTCAATACTATTGCCAAGATTGAAGAGGGTCATAAAGGAGCCCTTTCTTTTCTTGCGAATCCTAAATATGAGCACTACATCTACACTACCAGTTCGTCGATTGTACTTGTAAACAAATCGTTTGTACCTTCGGGGAAGATAAGCGCAACACTGATAAAGGTTGAGAACGCATACGAATCATTTGCTTCACTCCTCAGGATGGTCGACCAGGCCAGACCCAGGAAAAAGGGAATTCATCCAACAGCAGTTATTGAACCTGGTGCGAAGATAGGTGCGGATGTCTATATAGGGCCATATGCGTATATAGGTGATAACTGCCAGATTGGAGATAACTGTTCTCTTTATCCCAATGTATATGTTGGCGACAATACAAAAATAGGGAGCAGATCTGTTCTCTATCCCGGAGTGAAGGTCTATCACGAATGTATCCTTGGTGAAGGTTGCATCATCCATGCAGGTACAGTGATCGGAAGTGACGGATTCGGATTTGCACCCCAGTCGGAAAATGAATATATGAAGATACCACAGCTCGGAAATGTGATACTTGAGGATAATGTGGAGATAGGAGCCAATGTTACAATAGACAGGGCTACAATGGGATCGACAGTGATAAGGAAAGGGGTTAAGCTTGACAACCTGATACAGATAGGGCACAATGTTGAGGTTGGGGAAAATACTGTAATGGCTGCCCAGACAGGTATTGCTGGTTCAACCAAGATCGGTAAAAACTGTATGTTCGGAGGCCAGGTAGGGATTGCAGGCCACATAAAAATAGCAGCAGGAACAAAGATCGGGGCCCAGGCCGGTATCCTTGGAGATGTAAAGGAGGAGAATACCGCGATCATCGGATCTCCTGCATTCGAGATAAAACAATTCATGAAATCCTCTGTTATATTCAGGCGCCTGCCCGATCTGAAGGTAAAAACAGATAACCTTGAAAAGGAGATTGAAGCGTTGAAAAAGAAGTAGTTTTAATCAGATTCGGGACAGAAATTGCTGTTTTCAATTGAGTTATAGGCTAATTTTTGCATAGTTCAGATTTTTTTTACTTTTTTTGTACCCGAAAACTTGAATCAATAATCATTACTCATGAGTGAAAAGCAAAGAACTCTTGCTAAGGATGTTAGTCTGACCGGAAAAGGATTACATACAGGGATCAATGTCACAATAACTTTCAGACCGGCACCGGCAAATCACGGATATAAATTCTGCAGGGTTGACCTTCCTGATAAACCTATAATTGACGCTCTCGCTGAACATGTCACTGATACATCGAGGGGAACAACTCTTGTTCATAATAATGCCTCAGTTCAGACCATTGAACATGTACTTGCAGCACTGCATGGTCTGCGCATTGATAATGCCCTGATTGAGCTTGATGGACCGGAAGCTCCTATAATGGGTGGATCATCCTGGAAATTTGTTGAAGCTATAAAGGCAACAGGGATTGTCGAACTTAAGGAAGAGAGAAATTATTTTGTTGTAAAGCAGAAGATCACCTATTCGGATGAAGAGCATGGTGTAGACCTTATTGTATATCCTGACGATCATTTGAGCATTAATGTTCTGATTGATTATAATTCAAGGATACTTGGAAACCAGTATGCAATACTTGATACCATTGACGATTTTGAGAATGAGATATCAAAGAGCAGAACATTCGTATTCTTTCATGAACTGGAGCCACTTTTCAAAATGGGACTTATTAAGGGAGGAGACCTCGATAATGCAATTGTAATTCTTGAAAAGGAGGTCGAACAAGCTGAGATAGACAGGATTGCCAGACTGTTTAATCGTCCCGGGATTAGTACTCATACAGCAGGGATATTAAATAATACGGAATTAAGGTATCCAAATGAACCTGCCCGCCATAAGCTTCTTGACATCATGGGCGACCTCGCTCTTGTCGGTCATCCGATCAAGGGAAAAGTAGTTGCCACGCGCCCCGGTCATCTTGCCAATACCCGGCTGGCAAAATTAATGAGGCAGGAGATGAAGAAGGCTCTTTCAAAAAAGGATGTCCCTGTTTATGATCCTTCGCAGCCTCCTGTATTCTCACTGGAGGATATCAGGAATAAGTTACCGCACAGATACCCGTTCCTTCTGGTTGATAAGATAATTTCTCTTGATGAGAGCTCTATAGTCGGCATAAAGAACGTAACATTCAATGAGTCATTTTTTCAGGGACACTTCCCGGATGAGCCTGTCATGCCCGGTGTACTGCTGGTGGAAGCTCTTGCTCAAACCGGTGGTCTGCTGGTTCTCAGCACAGTAGAAGATCCTGAAAAGTACTCAACCTATTTTCTGAAAATTGACAAAGTAAAATTTAAAAGCAAAGTAGTGCCCGGGGACACTGTAATCCTGAAAATGGAACTTACGGACCTGATAAGGAGAGGAATAGTCACAATGTATGGCCAGGCTTTTGTCGGAAATAAACTTGTTATTGAAGGAGAACTTACAGCACAGGTGGTAAAAAATAAAATCTGATACTATGATCTCAAATTTGGCTTTTATTCATCCGGAAGCAAAATTAGGAAAGGACGTTATTGTTGATCCTTTTGCATTCGTTGACAGAAATGTTGAGATTGGAGATGGAACCTGGATAGGGCCTAACGCTACTGTCCTTTACGGTGCAAGGATCGGGAAGAACTGTAAGATATTCCCTTCAGCCGTAATTTCAGGAATACCACAGGACCTTAAGTTTGTCGGAGAGGAAAGCACAGCCGAAATAGGTGATAATACAACAATAAGGGAAGGAGTTACGGTAAACAGGGGTACTGCTGCCGTAGGCAAAACTGTTATTGGGAATAACTGTCTTTTAATGGCCTATGCACATGTCGGTCACGATTGCCAGATAGGTAATTATTGTATTATTGGAAATGGAACCGGTCTTGCAGGAGAGGTTAAGGTTCATGACTGGGCAATACTGAGCGGAGGTACTCTGGTTCACCAGTTCTCAAGGATAGGAGCACATGTGATGATAGGCGGCGGATCAAAAGTCAGGATCGATGTGCCACCGTATATCAAGGCTGACCGTGAACCTCTGGCCTATATGGGTCTTAATTCGGTGGGACTGACCAGGAGAGGTTTCAAAAAGGAGACAATAGATGAGATACACAATATTTACAGGGTGCTATTTCAGAGCGGACTGAATAACTCACAGGCTCTCGAGAGAGTTGAACAGGAATACAGTCCTTCTGAGGAGAGAAACTATATTATCGATTTCATAAGGAATTCAGAACGCGGAATAATAAGAGCAAGGTAAATCTGTTTTACTTAAGCTGCATCTGGTTATTTTGCATTTTTCCATCCCTGAGCGGAAATCTCTACTTCCGAGCCATCATCTCCAACTATATAGTTTCCGGTTCCGGCAGAAGTCATATGGCCAATAATCTTTACATCCTTGAGGCTTTCTAATTTTTGAACATTTTCGAGCGGTACAGTAAAAAGAAGTTCATAGTCTTCACCTCCATTAAGAGCAGGAGTTACCGGATCAATATTAAACTCTTCGGCCAGCTTTGAAGTCTCATAATCAACAGGGATCTTGCTGTAAAAGATTCTGCTTCCCGTATTTGACTTGCTGCATATCTGAAGCAGGTCTGAGGCTAGTCCTTCAGTTACATCAATCATAGCCGATGGTACAATACCTTCTGACTTAAGATCATTAATCAGTCCGGAGGGGAATTCAGGTTTCAGCTGTCTTCCAATAACATAATCATAGCCTGACAGATCTGGTTGTATCTCTTTATTCTTTTCAAACAGCCTTCGCTCTCTTTCAAGCAACTGCAAGCCCATAAAGGCTGCACCAAGGTCTCCGGTAACACAAATCAGGTCATTTGGTTTTGCCCCGTCCCTTTTTACTATTTCGCCTTTTTCAGCAAAACCTGTAGCCGTAACCCCTATTGTTAATCCGGTTACGGAGCTTGTAGTATCTCCTCCTGCAAGATCAACTTTATATTTGCTGCAGGCAAGGCTTATTCCTTCATATAACTCATCAACCTGTTCTACTGAAAACCTTGAACTTATACCAAGAGAAACCAGCACCTGTGCAGGTGTTCCGTTCATTGCACAAATATCTGAGATAGCCCGTATAACAGCTTTGTAACCCAGATGCCTCATTGGAGTATAGATCAGGTTGAAATGAATTCCTTCAAGGAACAGGTCAGAAGAAACAAGAGTAAGTCTGCCGCCTGAATCTATCACTGCAGAATCATCCCCAATACCAATTATTGTAGACAGATTCACTTTTCTAAATTCTCTTGTAATATGGTTTATAAGACCATATTTACCAAATTCACTAATCAGGGTTCTGCTTTGACTCATATTTTATATTTCTCTATGTCAGTCTGAGGAATCTGCAGGAAAAGTAATATTGTTTTGTCCTTCTATTATGAAGATTTTCGCTGATTATTCGGACCTTAAATACTTACAATGTCCCTTCCAAACGGACTGAGTGCTATTGCTGAAAGTTTGAAGTGCTGAAGACCGAATGGAATACCTATTACTGTAATGCTCAGGATAACGCCAAAGATAGCATGTGTGATTGCAATCCATAATCCTCCGCAGATCAGCCATATTATATTCATTATTATATAGAGGCAGCCGGATGCCCTGGAATGAACTCTTGTATCTCTTCCGAACGGCCATAGTGCAAGAACACCCATTTTCAAAGTCTGAATGCCAAATGGTATTCCGACTATTGTTATTATAAGAATGATGCTTCCGATCAGATATTCGATGGCAATTATTATACCCCCGAACATTAACCAGATAAGATTTCCCAGGATTTTCATTTCTGCTGCTTATAAGAATTATTCAAGAATGACACTCTTATCTTTAGGATATTTTACTGAATATGACAATATTAACTGTTTTGACTCCTGCGGCTTCAGATCAAGGTCCCATACAATTTCCCCTGTCTGGGAATTAAGTCTGCCACCTGATAACTCAGTTGCTTCAACTGTAATACCGCTGTTTGAAGATACAGGTATCTGATCATGAAGTGTTACTTTAATTCCGGTTGACTTGTTGTTCCTCAGTGTGAGAAGGAATGAGTAATTTTCAGTTTTGTTTGCCCCGATAACTTTTCTGCTTGTAAAATCCTGTCTCTTTTCACGCTTTACAAGAATACTGTTATCAGTTCCAAGCGACAGGGTAAGCGTATCGGTCAGCTGATTCACATTAAGGTTTGATTTCCCGACATAAGAATTTTCAAAATAGAGAATTGCCTCCCCTGACTGGAGGCTAAGGTCAGACCAGTTTGTGATATTTGCTGTGAGATATGCATGCTGGGAAAGCTTTGGTATGGTGACATATTTGTATTCAGCGGGTGAAGTAAGCCTTTGAATTTCAACAGTCTGAATCTTGCCATCAGAAGGAACAGAATAAGGTATTGTAACATCAAAAGTAATAGTTGTCTCACCGGTTTTTTTCTGAACATTTACCGGAGCAGCTTCCATTTCAACAGCCTCTTCTTTTAATGACATAATATCAGCTGCAGACGGAGCTGCTTCACGGGCAATCCCTGCAGATTTTGCGTAGCGCATTACAGGTACGGGAATATAATAGTCAACAAACCATGGATAAAGAACAGGTACATCACCCGACACCCATGGTGTTGCGTTGGAAAAGCTGAGTTTGACATCCTTCCAGGCTACTCCCGAGTTCTGATATACATTGGCTTTATAAAAAATAGTAACCGGATTTTTAATATCTGTGACCCTTATATCGTATGACGGATACCAGCCGGCATTCATTACCACGTAACTATAATTCAATTTTCCGGCAGCCTGTTTTTCAGAGCTTACAGTTATATATATCTCCCCTGAAGGAAGATTCTTCTTTTCAAGTTTCTCTGAGATCTGCTGCTGCAGTGCCGCAATCTGTTTTTCATAATCTTTTATCAGCCTGTTCTTTTTCAGAATAGTCATCGTGACCTGGTCCATGTTACTTGTATAAAGATCCATTACACTCCTGAGCTGTTCAACCGAAAATGTAGTTTCTTTAACAAGTATACCCCTGTTAGCAACCAGGAAAGCTTCTTTTTCCCTGAGGACTGTTATTGCAGCTTTTTCATCCTCAACTTTCAACTGAAGAGTCTCGAGTTCGGCTCTGAGTTTTTTTATTTCAGGTGACTCTTCAAGATTCTGCAGGTAATTATTCTGGTGAGTTACAGAAAGTATTGTAAATTCTCCAAATCCTTTTACCTGGACAGACTGGGGATCAATATACGGCGAAAGTGATGAGAGCTTTAGGATTGCTTTTCCGGGAGCAATACTTAATGTTGTTTCATGCTCAATCTGGGCCCTGTCAGGAAAGACAGTAACATGTTTAATTTCAGCCTTTACCTCCTTCTCACTCTGCGACAGGAGAGGAGAGGGGATTGCCATTGAGATGGCTGACAAAATAATAATAGCTCGTTTCATCATAATATAATTTCGGTTTTATTGGTATGATGGAACCCGCAAGTAATATCTATTCGTGTTTGTGAAAGAAATACATGCGGGTTTCATTGTATTGTACTGAATTAATACTCACTTCATTCTTTTCTGCCATAGGACAACCAGGTACCGGGCAGTTTATTATTTTATGTTCTTTATTATCAGCAGGCTCCCATCCAAGCAGCAAATACAGGGTAAAGAATCCTATCACATATGCAACAGCTACATGCCATCCTTTTTTTACCCAGAGTATTACATCCCGTCCATCGGGAAATTTATTTGTAATTGCCACTCCGGCAGAGGAGCCGAACCAAACCATTGATCCACCGAAACCGACAGCATATGCAAGCATTCCCCAGTCATAGTGTCCCTGGTCGAGGCAGAGCTTGGTAAGAGGGATATTGTCAAAAACTGCAGAAAGGAAACCATAGGAAAATGCTGTTGCCC